>JAILNZ010000142.1 GCA_024691135.1 Clostridiales bacterium | reverse complement strand
TAGGAGATAACTTCGATATTCTTATGATCCTTAAGTGATTCCTTTGCCATATATACCCTGTCTTCCGTCGAGAAAGCAGGACGCTTCGCGCTGTTGCCCATAATGGCTACAACGAGCTTGTCACACTGCCTGGAAGCTCTCTTGGCAATGTCGCAATGACCCAACGTAAAAGGATCAAAGCTTCCCGGGAACAAAAGAATGCTCAATATGTATCTCCTCCGGCATCAATTCTTACTAAAGAATGTTACCACGCACAGCCCGTAACTACAAGAACGGGAGAGTTTCATATTTATTACATCTGTGTTGAAAGGCTCCTCCGAAGAGTGCTCTACGATCATGAGTCCGCCGTCATTTAACATGTCATATCTGTTGAGGATATCAGCGACTTTTACCGCTTCTTCATGAGCGATCTTATACGGGGGATCAAGGTACACGATATCAAATCTCTCGTCCTTCAAAGACTCGAGTGCAGCCGTCGCGCTCATCTTCAGCACACGGAGATCAGGATCGTCTTTTCCAATCCTGAGTTTTTCCAGATTCCTTCTTATAACGGCAATGGCAGGCATTCCCTTATCGACGAGGACGACCTTACTTGCGCCTCTGCTCCTGGCTTCGATCCCCATCTGTCCGGTACCCGAGAACAGATCCAGAAAACAGCATCCGTCGATCCTTCCCTGAATACTCGAGAAGATCGCTTCCTTGACCTTGTCGGTCGTAGGTCTCGTTGAATCGCCCTTAGGTGCGGCAAGCACCGCTCCCCTGTATCTGCCCGTAATGACTCTCGGCATCCTTGCCTCCTTAAGCTCTGAAAACTTCCACATTAGGATATCGTAACGAAAACTGTCTTTCAATTACCGATATGAGCCTTCTTGATTCATCATCCTCCGCAGTCATGACATCCTGCATAATATCCCTGACCTCTACCGACTTTTCCGCATCATCGAAAACGTTGACGACCTTGAAGTTCGGAAGTCCGTGCTGCCTCGTTCCGAAGAAATCACCCGGACCTCTGAGCGAGAGATCTTTTTCAGCCAGTTCAAATCCGTCGTTACTTTGACACATCATCTTAAGCCTCGCCATCGAGAGCTCATTCTTCGAATTCGACTGAAGTATACAGTAGGACTGCTTGTCTCCTCTTCCGACACGTCCGCGGAGCTGATGCAAGGTCGACAGTCCGAACCTGTCCGCATCCATTATCACCATCGTCGTCGCATTCGGATTATTGACTCCGACTTCGACCACGGTCGTCGAGATAAGGATGTCCGTTTCCTTACTGATAAATCTTTCCATGACCTTGGTCTTTTGGGCGTCAGTCATCGACCCCACGAGATGATCGGCCTTAAGTCCTTTAAGGATCGGCGACGAAGACACTTCCGCCAGGATCCCCTTGACGCTCTGCGTCTCTATCTTCTCCTCACCTATCTCGAAAACATTCTCATATCTCTCGATCTCGTCGCCTTCATCATTGTCATCGATCCTTGGTGCTACGATATATGCCTGCTCGCCTCTTTTTGCAAGAGTCGATATATGCTTATAGATCCCGTTCTTATCCGAAAAGCACGTCGTCTTGATCTCTTTCCTGCCGGCAGGCTTCTGCCTGATGATACTTATATCCATATCACCGTATACGACCATTGCCAGAGTCCTCGGGATAGGCGTCGCGCTCATAACGAGGCTGTGTACGGAATCAACGTCGCTGTTGACAAATGAGAGGGACAGTTTCTCATTTCTCTGTTCCACTCCGAACCTCTGCTGTTCATCCGTAACAAACAGTGCGAGGTTCAAAAATCTTACCTCTCTTCTGATGATCGAATGAGTGCCGATTATTATCTTCGCTTCGCCCGTCTTTATCTTCTCGAGCGCAATCTTTTTCTCGGAGGCTTTCATGCCGCCGTGAAGATAGACTGCTTTTATGTCAGTGTCCTTAAACATCTCCGACACGGTGTCAAAATGCTGCTTAGCCAGGACACCCGTCGGAGCAAGTAACGCCGCCTGTTTTCCCGTCGAAGCAACGGCCGCCATGGCTACCGCCGCGACTGCTGTCTTACCTGATCCGACGTCTCCCTGGATCAGCCTGTTCATGGGTCTGTCTTTTGATATGTCATTGAAGATATCGCGGAGTGCTTTTTTCTGATCGTCCGTCAGTTTAAAAGGCAGGGAATCTACGATATTCTTTACCGTCTTTTGTGCCCTGTCATCCTTAACGATCCTGAATGCCTTACCGCTTCCGCTTATCCCTGAAAATGACTTGCGCATCCCGTACTCATAGAGGACCAGTTCCTCATATACGAGTCTCGTTCTTCCGATCGATACCTGTGACATGGCGGAAGGCTTATGTACAAATCTGTAGGCTTCCTTACCCGAACACAGATCTTTGTCCTTTATCAGTTTGGACGGAAGGATGTTCTCTATATATTTCTCATAATCTCTCAGTGCAAAACCGATCCATGCTTCGATCTGCTTGCTCGTTATTCCTGCCGTTTGTCTGTATACCGGGCGGATCAGTCCTTCGCTCATCTTATCAGCTCTTATCCTCTGAGGATTGATGAGCATATAACCGCCTCTGAAGACCGAGACTACTCCCCTGAAGTAATATTCGTCTCCGACCTTCATCTCACTTGCGATATATCTTCCGTGAAAGAACGTCAGGGATATCATACCGTAGCCGTCACCTACGACTACAACGCACTTTTGAAGTTTATCATATCTGTTGATCGGTGAGATGCTCTTTACCGTTGCCTTAAATGTGATCAGTTCGCCTTCATTAAGCGCAAAAAGATCGGTCATATCAGACCAGTCCTCATATTTTCTCGGAAAGAAATTGAGAAGGTCATAGACCGTGAATAATCCGATCTTATTCAGCTTTTTCTCGGCTGCTTCACCGATGCCGTATATCTTGGAAACAGGGTTACTCAGAGGATCAGTCATGACTCTTTCCCCCTGCAGAAATCTTTCAACGGACATATCCCGCATTTGGGGGATCTTGCTACGCAAATATCCCTTCCGAACGCGACAGCCATATGCCCGAGACTTATCCAGACCGACGGATCGGTTACTTCACAGACATCTTCTTCGACACGGGAAGGATCGTCACTATCCGTAAGTCCTATCCTCTTTGTAACTCTCTTAAAATGCGTATCGACTACGAGAGCAGGGATGCCATAAAGTTCCCCTAAAAGGAGATTTCCGATCTTTCTTCCTATGCCCGGACAAGATACAAGTTCATCTATGTTTTCCGGTATCTTTGAATTCCATTCATTGATGAATATCGATGTTGTCTTGATGATGTTTTTCGCTTTGGCCCTGTACAGACCGCATGGTTTTATCACTTCGCCTAATCTCTCTTCGCCGAGCTTAAGGACTTCCTCTGCGGATCCTGCTATATCCTTAAGTTCTTCTACTGTCTTATTCACCCTTATGTCAGTACATTGAGCGGACAGAATGGCTCTTACCAGGAAAAAATAGGGATCATCATAGTCAAGCGAACAGGAGGCATCGGGATAGAGCCTTCTAAGTTCATCAACCGTCTTTTCAGCGAGGATTTTTCTTTTTTTCATATCAGATCCCATGTGTCCTCCGGAGGCATAGGGAATGTAAATACGAACTTGGCGCCGTTAAGTTCCTTTCCTTCCTCGACATAGATCGTCTGCTTATGTCCTGCAAGTATCTGCTTGCAGATATAAAGACCCAATCCGAATCCTTCCTTGGTCCTTGATGTATCCACCTTATAGAAGCTCTCGAAGATCCTGTTCCTCTTTTCCTCAGGAATACCGATACCCGAATCCTCGATACTTATCTCCACATTTCTCTCTTCCTTATTAGGCATTGTCGAGACGATTATCTTACCGTCCTTCGGTGTAAACTTTATGGCATTTGATAAGATGTTTACTATTACTCTGCAAAGCTGCTGAGCTTCCCCATAGCATTCCTTCGCATCAGGATCATCCGACAGCCTGACTTCACACGTTATGTTCTTCTCACGAAGCTGTGGCTCGAGATTATCCACGACATCCGTGATGACGTCGTTCAGAGGGAATACTTCCATGACATCAGGATCGACATGACTCAGAGAGGATGCTTCCGTCATTGACACGACGAGCACTCTGATCCTGTTTACTTCCTGCTTTATGAGCTCGAGATATTTATCTATGTTTTCGGCAGGTATGGTACCGTCCATTATCGCCGTTACAAAACCGTTTATCGAAGTAAGCGGAGTCCTTATGTCATGAGCGATACTTGAGATGAAGATCTGCCTGTCATTTTCCTGGTTCTCGAGCTTATCGATCATCTCGTTTAAGGTCTGCGCCATGGTCATGATATCGCCTGCAGACGTTACACTCCTCAGGTTGTTCTTATCGGTATATTTCTTATCTACCCTGACGGAATAATCTCCTTCCGAGACCTTAGAAATGGTCTTGGACATCTCTCTTACAGGAGAGAAAGTAAGCTGGATCGCAAGAACAAAGAGAACTATCGCAAACAATACCGCGATCCCAGCAGGATAGAGTATAACGGAATTAAACTCCGACACGACCTGTCCTTTATCGAGATTGGATACGCAGACTACCCAAAGACTCGTATACTGAACATTATTGGCGCATGAGATGAAGGTCTTCTCCTCATCGAATCTCGTAACAACCACATCGCCGTTACTGCTTATCGCCTTTCCCATCTCTATAAGATAATCCTCATCGGGATTGATATCGTAGATGATATATCCGTCTTCCGTCGTAAGATAGATACTTCCTTCAAAATTCTGGGATACGAGCTTACAGATGTTATACATCTGGTATTTATCGCTGTCCGTGATCATCGAAGGGTCATCGGAAGAAAGAAGTGCCTCATGAATGGAATCCGCGATCACCATGCTGTTCCTTGAGACGGCGATCTTGGCATTATTAGATGCCTTGTTGAGCATACTTTCATACGACAGAAAAAGAAGCACAGTAAAAACTATTACTGTGCTGATGATAAGTATCAAGGTTATTATCGTCGAGAAACTCGCTGAAGTCTTGATTCTTGCCCTTTTTGCCATAATCTCGGATTATCAGTTCTTGGTCTCAAACTTGTAGCCGACACTCCATACTGTCTTAATGCACCAGCTGTCAACTCTGTCCGGACTTTCGATCTTTTCTCTTATTCTCTTAACATGTACATCTACTGTTCTTGACTCACCGTAGAAATCATATCCCCAGACATTCTCGAGGAGCTGCTCTCTCGTAAATACCCTGTTGGGATTTGATGCGAGGAAGAAAAGGAGCTCAAGTTCCTTAGGCGGAAGATATATCTCCTTGCCGTCGATCATAACGATATAGCGCGCCTTATCGACCATAAATCCCGGATATGTAACTACTTCGGATGATTCGGAAGAAGCATCGGCCTGTTCGCCTGAAGAAGCCTTTTCGTTCTTGCCGTATCTTCTTAATACAGCCTTGGCTCTCGCGAGAAGTTCCTTAGGTTCAAACGGCTTGGATACATAGTCATCCGCACCGAGCTCAAGACCTATTACCTTGTCGAACGTATCGGTCTTAGCGGTAAGCATGATGATCGGAACGTCCGAAACCTTTCTGATCTCCCTGCAGACATCCGTGCCGTCCATACCCGGCAGCATAAGATCAAGGATTATGAGATCAGGAGATGCCGCATTAAACGTGCTGAGCACTTTATCACCCTGCATGCAGACTGATACTGCGTAGCCCTCTTTTTCGAAATAGAGCTTGTTCATCTCAATGATCGAAGAATCGTCATCTACCAGCAAAACTTTTTTCATGTATTACCTCTCCCCCCTGTCATTATTCCTTCTCGTTCATCTTGGAGATCTCCTGTGCAAAAGAATCGACACTGGTGAAATCCCTGTAAACGGATGCAAATCTGACATATGCAACTTTATCCAGGCGCTTGAGCGCTTCCATGATCATCTCACCGATGGCTTCGGTAGGTATTTCCAGATTGTGTTTGCTCTGAAGTTTCTGTTCGACCTCATTAACAAGTTCTATAAGATCCTCATTCGATACCGGTCTTTTGGAACATGCGGTAACGAGACCCGTCATTATCTTCTCTCTCGAAAAAGGCTGTCTGGTGCCGTCCTTCTTGACGACCATCAGCTGAATGCCCTCAAGCCGCTCAACCGTGGTAAAACGGTGTCCGCAACTTAAACATTCACGTCTTCTCCTGATGACGGTATTCGAATCGACCGTTCTGGTATCAACGACCTTATCTTCTATCTCGCCGCAACGTGGGCATCTCATAGAACACTACCGTCCTTATTGGTTATTGTCCTTACCGAACATGAACCAAGGCTTAGCCGTCTTCTGTGATGAAGGAGCATCACCTGAAGGTGCAGGCTGCTGAGGAGCAATCGTCGGCTGAGGCCTTCCGCCCTGCTGTGAAGGAACCGGCTGAGGCTTAACATTAGCGCCGTAAGGTGGAACCTGATGAGGCTGAGGCTGTGGCTGTGCTACAGGCTCAACGGAGATCGGCTGCGGACGTACAGGAACTGAACCTGTATCCACTTCGCTTACAGGTGAAGGAGAAGGAGCTGCCTTCTTGTTAACGGAATCATCACCGAAGAGGAAACCCGGAGCTGCTGCCTTAGGAGCAGGAGCGATCGGCTGCTGAGGCTGCGGCTCAGGCTGATAGCTTGTCCTTGTGGCACTCGGTCTCGGCTGTGTATTTGCTCTCTCTGATACGAGAGTAGGATTATTTCTGGAAAGTACGGAAGTGGAAGCCCTGTGTCCTGCCGAAGCATTAACGGTATTCTCAAATCCGGAAGCGATGACTGTGATCATGATCTCGTCATCAAGGGAAGCATCGATAACTGCACCGACGATGATATCAGCGTCATCGGAAACTGCTTCACGTACTACGCTTGCAGCCTGATCGATCTCCTGGAGCTTCATATTGCGTCCGCCTGTAAAGTTAACGATAACTCCGCCTGCGCCTTGGATAGTAGTATCAAGGAGAGGAGAATTGATAGCCTGCTTAACTGCATTAGCCGCACGGCCTTCGCCTGATGCACGGCCGATACCCATGTGGCAGATACCTGCCTTCGTCATGATACGGCGTACGTCTGCAAGGTCGAGGTTGATGAGTCCCGGGATAGCAACGAGGTCCGAGATGCCTGCTACACCGAACTTCAATACCTGGTCTGCCATATTGAATGCATCCTCGATGGATGTGTCTTCGTCAACAACTTCAAGGAGCTTGTCGTTACCTACGATGATGAGGGAATCAACATACTTCTCGAGTTCTCTGATACCGCGCTCTGCGTTAGCGGCTCTCCTCGGTCCCTCAAATGAGAAAGGTCTTGTTACAACTGCTACTGTGAGGATACCGAGTTCCTGAGCGATCTGTGCTACTACAGGTGCTGCACCTGTACCTGTGCCGCCGCCCATGCCGGCTGTTACAAAGAGCATGTCAGTATTCTTGATAGCTTCTGCGATCTCGTCCTTGGATTCTTCGGCTGACTTCTCGCCTACGCTGGGATCTGCTCCGCAGCCGAGGCCTCTTGTTACCTTCTCGCCGATCTGGATCCTTACCTGAGCCTTGGATCTTGCAAGAGCCTGATTGTCAGTATTGATGGAAATGAATTCTATACCCTGAACTCCGCTCTCAACCATACGATCTACGGCATTACAGCCGCCACCGCCGACTCCGATGACCTTAATCGTAGCAAAAGCCTCATCGTCCAGCACAAATCCACGCTTGTTCTCTGACATATCCTTGTCCTCCAGTAAAATATTTAACAGTGTTATATTCTTATTTATATCAACATATAGTATAACAATTTGAATTGTACCCTAAATGTAGTACACCTTCAATACAAAAACGGTGTAATATTACATGAATGTTAAAGAAATTTTCCAATTGGATTACATTAATCGTAGCGGCGGTATATCTTCTCTTCGCCGGTCATATCCAAAGCCCCGTCCGGCAGGCCTTCGAAGGCTCCTTTGAGTACCGCGTACCTGAGCCATGACATGTCCTCTGTTATATTGTCTAAAGATGCAAGTTTAACCTGAAGTTCCGACCCTGACGGCGTGACTACCGTAAGGAATATATTTCCGCCCGGAATGACCCTTATTTCCTTTATGTTCTCGAAAAGCATATATTCGCCTTTAACGCCGCTCAGATCGGCGTTTATGATCGATCCGAGGACTACCAGCGCTTTTCTGTAATCGGTATCGTCCCTGATAACGATCTTTTCGCCGAGAGCGGCACCATAGACATCGAGGCCGCAGATGACTGCGTGATTGCCCGTATCTTCCGGCGATGTAACGAGTTCTATTACCGTTCCCTCGTCATCGATCGCGGCATATCCGTCAGGCATCTTGATATACGCCACTTTATTACGTTCCTCGACATAGATGACGATCGTCGACGGGAAGTTTACGGTGATCCTGATATCCTTGATGTGCGGTTCTTTCTCGAGCATCTTCCTCTCGGTCTTTCCGTAATCAAGGCGTACCCACTCCAGCGGATTTCCGCTTACTCCCGAGAAGAGATGATCGCCGTATCTGATCCCCGATTCGTTTATTATCCTGTCATCGGAAAGCGCGATATTTCCTTCCACCCTGATCGTCTGAACACGGTATGCGGGAAGGAAGATAATTGACAATACCAGTACCATGACAGATAAGATGAGGAAGATCATCAGAACGCCTCTGAAATTTATGGGAAAATCCGGAAGATATTCCCTGTCCTTAAGAGGGATATCTGACCTTCTTTCCTTTCTTTTTTCTGCGGCCTTTCTGATCTTTCTCTTAAGATTTGAGATTATCTTCTTGAGGTCGATCGACTCGTTTTTGGCGGCAGCCTTTTTCGGAGAGGAAGGAGCTTTTAAAGGCGCATCATCAGAAGGACAGGTATTTTCTTCCTGCCCGTCACCGCTGTCTTCAAAGAGCTTTTTGAGTTCCTCGTCGTCTATCATCTTTACTTGCTTTCCAATAATTCCGCTATTGCTTGTGCTATTCTCTCATCGCAGTCAAGGACCGCGAGCTTTTTCGCATTTATCCTCATCTTTTCACGCTTGTCCTTATCATTAAGAAGATCTTTCAGAACATCCGCAAGCGTGGCCTCAACTTCCGCATCAGGAACAAGCACCGCACCTTCGACATCAACAAACGCCATGGCATTATATGTCTGATGATCATGTGCCGCGTGCGGATACGGAACAAGAACGGAACAAGATCCCACGGCGGCGATCTCGGCGCATGTTACAGCACCTGCTCTCGTAACGGAAATATCCGCAGCAGACAGATACGTCTGTGGATCTTCGATATATGTCTTTACCGTAAGGTTTTCGGGGATCTTAAGGTCACTTAACGTGCCGCTTTGCTGCTTGCCGCTTCCGAGTACGAATCTTACATCCCTGAACTCTTCCGTTGAAGCGGTCTTGACTATGAATTCGTTCAGAGTTTTCGAGCCGAGGCTGCCTCCCATGACGAATATGAGCTTATCTGAAGGTGATAGTCCCAGCTTCTCCCTGGACTTTTCCCTGTCAACGTTCTTCATGATTTCCCTTATGGGGTTTCCGGTAAAGACGACCTTGCCCGCTTTCGGGAAGACGGATTCGATATCAGGGAAACCCGTAAGAACGAGATCCGCTTTTTTTCCGAGCATCTTGTTGGCTCTTCCCGGGAAAGCATTTGCCTCATGAAGGACTACCGGAATACCTTTCTTTTCGGCAGAAAAGATCAGAGGTGCGCAGACGTATCCGCCCGTACCGAAAACGGCATCAGGCTTATACTCATCGATGATCTTTGCGCACTGCTTCTTGCCCTCTCTCAAGGCCTTCCATGCCTTGATCATCTTCATGCCGGGGCGCATCGGAAACGGCTTGGCCGTTATATCCAGAAAATCATATCCGGCCTTGGGAACAAGTTCTCCCTCAAGGCCTTCCTTACGGCCGACGAAAACGATCTCACAGTCTTCGCTTCTGCCTTCATAATATTTCTTCAGTGCATCGGCGATGGTGATCGCGGGATTGATATGACCCGATGTTCCGCCGCCTACGGCTATAAATCTCTTTGTCATCAGTTGCCTCCGTTTTTGACCTTGGGCGTAACGCCGCTCCTGGCTACGCAAAGGATCATCGAATAACCCGAGAGGAGAAGGATCTGCGCGGTACCGCCGTAACTGAAGAACGGGAGCGTGATGCCCGTGGCAGGTAAGACGGTAAGTTCAACGCCGATATTCCATAAGGCCTCGAGTGCTATAAGGAAAGTGTATCCTATCGCAATGATCCTGCAGAATACGTCTTTGGCTCTGTAGGCTACCCTGAAACCCATGAACAGGAACAACAGGAAAGTGAGTATAAGGAGCGTGCCTCCCACCATTCCTGTCTCCTCGACATAGATCGAATAGATGTAGTCGTTATGCGCCTCGGAAACGTATGAATATTTATATCTGGAATTGCCGAGTCCCTGGCCCATCCAGCCGCCAGAACCTATCGCGTCCTTGGCGCGGTCGACCTGCAAAGACTCGTCCTTTTCCTGATCGGTCATCTCTTTTTCCTCATCCTGGGTATAGATATCGACTCGTTTGAAAACGTGAGCGAAGTTCGTCTCGATCTTGTCCTGTGCTTTATTCCTTAAGCTCGGCACCGCGAAAACGACAGCCACGACCGCGAGAAGGACAAGGATATAAAATCCCATTCCGATGATCCATGAGCGGAGCCTTATGCCCGATACGAGGAAACAGACGAACGTGACCACACCGACGATCAGGAAGCATGACAGGTGCGGCTGAACGAGGATTATCATGTCGATAAAGAGTATTAATCCGACAGGAAGGATGAATTCAAAGAATGCATCCTTAAGATACTGGTTCTTCGGATTTGATGCCTTGAGCTTGCCCTTTTTCTGAAGGCTCAGGACCGTGATCCTGTATATCGCGAGAACTATTACAAGACAGATCTTAAATACTTCCGACGTCTGGAAATCGGTTCCACCGACTGTAAGCCATCTTCTTGCACCCTGCTTCTCGGCACCGAAAAGAGCCGTTATTATGATAAGTCCCGCGCTCGCGGCATAGGCCACGAACATGATGAGCCTGTTCTTGAAAAAGTCGACGGGTATGAAGTTTACCACGACGCATAAGGCAAGTCCTACCAGCGTGAACTTCAGCTGCGAAAAGACATAGAAAGCGGAACTCGTGAGCTTTGAATTGATGTAGCCTGCAGGAGCAGATACCGAATAAAGTACGACGAGCCCGTAAGCCACTATCGCGAAAAGGAACAGTACCAGAGGGATATTGGAAGACCACGAAGGATCGCGGAGCTTGAACTTCGGTCTGATCTCTTCATAAGTAAGTGCATCGGAAGGTATCTTCTGTTCCGGGATCTTATGTTCGGGGATCTTCTTTTCGGGGATATCCTTCTTAGCCGAGACAGGTTCCGCGCCGCTTAATATATGCTCCGGGACCTCATCTTTTTTCGGAAGATCTTTATTACCGGAAGTGTTTTTCTTTCCGATATCAGTGATATGGGCTCTATTGCCCGAAGCTTTCTTTGAAGGTCTCTTCTTAGCCACCTTTGTTCATTTCCCCGAAGATATTCCCGGCGAGTTTCTGGAATCCGAAAGCATTAGATGCTTTAAAAAGGATCGTATCCCCGTCAGTTATATATTCTGCCAAACTTTTCTCCAAATCGGAAACATTTTCGAAAACTTCATAACAGGCATCCTCATCTTCCGACAGGAGTCCTCTTACAAAATCGTCCTTGTTGTCACCCATAAGGAATATCTTGTCAAACTTGTATGTGCCTGCATCCCTGCCGATATTCTCATGGAGCATCGGGGCATAATCCCCGAGTTCGAGCATACCGCCCAGGACTGCTATCTTGCGGTTTTTGCCGATGATGTCGAGATTCGAAAAAGCAAGTTCCATCGATTCGGGAGCCGCATTATAAGCATCATCGATGACCGTTATCCTGCTTCCCTTAAGGACTTCGCCTCTTCCCGCCATTGGCTCATAGGAAGCGATACCCTCCCTGACCTTACCGAAGTCACTGTTCAAGGCACAGGCGCAGATGAAGGCGAACGTTGCATTTCTGACATGATGGACGCCCGGAGCATTTACCCTGACATCCTTTATGACCTGCGTGGATCTTGCAGTCATTATCCTGATATCGAAAACGGTCTCATTCGGCGAGATCTTGATATCATCCGCCTTGACACAGATACCGAAGTTATTGGGAGACGCTTCTTTTGTGATATTCGAGGAAGCAATGAGATATGCTATCGTAATATTCTCGAGAGCATACTCGGTAAGTATCTGATCGTCCCCGTTGATCGCGAGTACTCCTCCCGCAACAAGACCTTCCGTGATCTCGAACTTCGATAAAAGGATCTCTCTTTGGGTTCCGAGACGTTCGATATGGGAAAAACCGATATTGGTTATGACTGCTATGTCAGGGCATGCTATGGAAGTAAGATATGATATCTCTCCTCTGAGCCTCATACCCATCTCGAGGACAAGCACTTCGGTATCGATCGGAGCCGACAGTATCGTCATCGGAAGACCGACATCGTTATTGAGGTTGGCCTTTGTCGAATATACCTTATGTGTTCCGGATAATCCCGCCGCGATCATCTCTCTTGTGGATGTCTTACCGACGGAACCCGTTACAGCGATGACTTTTGCTCCGATCTTGAACCTGTAGTGTCTTGCAAGAAGGCCCAAAGCAACCCTGGTATCGTCGACAAGGACTGCGAGGCTCTTTGTCGGAAGATAGCTTATATCGCTTACGAGAAGGAGCGAGGCACCTTTCTCAAGGGCCTGCGAACAGAATGAATGACCGTCAAAATTGTTACCTACCAAAGCGACATACATCTGACCCGGTTCGATCGTTCTGGTGTCCTTTGAGACACCCGTTACAGCGACCGGCTCCTCCATCTTGCAGTCTGATCCGATCACGAGTCTGCCGTTTACGGCTGATATTATCTCTTCTAGCGAAAACATACGGTTCACAGGTTGCCCTCCATTGCGGCAACGATCTCTGCTGCTACTGCCGCATCTTCAAAATTCTCTTTTCTGCCGTTCTCGAATTCCTGGTAATCCTCGTGACCTTTGCCCGCGATTATGACGGTGTCACCTTCACCCGCGTATTTCAGGGCTTCGGCTATTGCCTCTTTCCTGTCGGGAACGACTTCGTACCTGCCTTCTGTTTTCTTCATTCCTTCGATTATGTCATTGATGATATCCATCGGATCTTCATTTCTCGGATTATCGGATGTGATAAAGGTATAGTCGGCGAATCTCCCTGATACTTCACCCATCTCGGGACGCCTGATCCTGCTCCTGTTTCCCCCGCATCCGAATACCGATATGATCTTACCCTTACAGTAAGGCCTGACCGACTTAAGGACGCTCTCAAGACTAGCCGCATTATGGGCATAGTCAACGAGGATGCTGAACCCGAGGGAGTTCTTTACCGGCTGCATCCTTCCCGGGACGCTCACATTCCCGAGAGCCTCCTTAACGACATCCTCCCCTACTTTAAGGACACCTGCTACGCAGACGGCGCAAAGGGCATTATACACGTTGAATTCACCCGGGATCGATACAAAGAATCTTCCTTCATACCAGGGGCTTACAAGATCGAATTCCGATCCGACCCTGCCGTTTTTCATGACTATCCTTATATCTTTTGCATAGCAGTCGCTCTTTTCGGTAAGACCGTATGTATAGGTCGTGCACCTTTTCGAAGCGTAGGAAAGGATCCTGTCAGCTTCCCTGCAATCGCTGTTTACGACGGCGATCCTGGAATTATCAAAGAGCTTGAGCTTGCTTAGGAAATAGTCTTCGAGATCCGGATGATCCTCGGGACCTATGTGATCTTCAAAGAAATTGGTAAAGCATCCCACATCGAATCTGAGGCCGTGGACCCTGTGGAACTTAAGGCCGTGTGACGACACTTCCATGACGCAGCTGTCCGTCTTGTTAACGGCCATCTCGTTTAAGATGCGGTAGGTATCGAGAGATTCGGGAGTAGTCCTGCTTGTATCGGTCTTCTGACCGTTTACTATATTACAGACGGTACCTATGAGGCCCATCTTATGTCCGTCACGCTTCAATATCTCATAGAGCATGAAAGATGTCGTTGTCTTGCCCTTGGTACCCGTGATGCCGAGAAGGTTGAGACGGTCTTCGGGGTGACCGTAGAACTGGGCGCAGAGCTCGGCGACCGCTACTCTCGTGTCTTCCATCTCTACTATCGCGACATCGTAATCAGCGGTATTTGAGATTATCTCTTCATCCGGGTAACCCTTTCTGTTCTTATCGATAACGATACATGAGGCACCTGATTCACATGCCCTGTATATAAAATCATGACCGTCGCTCCTGGCACCGGTAATAGCCACAAACAGGCTTTTTGAAGTGACCTTGCGCGAGTCATTTTCTATCGTAAGGATGCGCGTTGCGAGCGATCCTTTGACGAGTCTGTAATCCAATCCGTTAAGCAACGTAGACAGCAGCATTGCCATTTAGTTACGTCCCCCATATCACACAAATACATATATTATAATATAAATTGCGAAAAAAAGACTTCTCCATTATCCCCAAATTCAGAAGATCATTATCCGCCGTTTTCATCACTGTTCTCAGTATCATCAGACTGGGCAGAGGAAGGATCATCCAATGTGACATGGATGATCTCGCCTGCCAGGGTCATCGTTCCCGGATCCACGGACTGGGCAACGCAGACACCTTTGATGTCGCCTTCGATCTTGCAGTTCAGGTTCATATCCTTAAGTGCCTGGATGCACTCGATCGCATTCTTGCCGTTCAGCGAAGGAACAGTCGTATGGAGCATATCCTCATCTGTGGCATTCTCCGGATAAAGTATTACGATACCCGTGCTGTACAGGGTCTCAGATGTACCCGGATAAGAGAAGCCGACGATCGTGTCGGATGTCATATCAGGTGTTCCGTAGATCGTCGATATGCCCGCCTGGCCGATAACGGTGCTCGCTTTTGATGCAGGAAGTCCGGAGGAAGGCTGGACATAATGCATTATGATCATGTCTTCATATTCCTCTTCCGTAAATATCCTCGGAACACCAAGATATGTAAGTGTTCCCTCAACGATGGCGGCCGCCGTTTTCGCGGCCTCGGAAGAACCGACATTTGTATCTTCGGGCTTATTTAAGATCACGAGTACGGCGATCTTAGGATCATAGGAAGGCGCATAGCACGAAAATGAGAGTACGTGTTTATCCTTGTCTTCACCGGTCTCGATGGTGGATGTGGATGTCTTACCGGCAACCGAATAGCCCGGGACCTTACCTTTCTTACCGGTACCGTCCTTAACAACTTTTTCCATGAGAGACCTTACTCTTGCACATGTCTCGTCCGAGAATATGGTTCTTATGACTTCAGGCTCTATCTCGTCAACGATATTGCCGTCGGAATCCTGGATATATTTGACTATATGAGGGACCATCAGATCACCGCCGTTTATGAGCGCGCAGTATGAGTTAATGAGCTGGATAGGAGTTACGGTAGCCGACTCGCCGAATGAGAGACACGCCATATCGATATAGCTCGGATCGGTATGAAAGATACCCGTTCCCTCGGCAGGAAGATCTATTCCCGTCTTCTCGTAAAAACCGAAGGAATGAACATAGTCATAGTACTTGTTTACACCGATCCTGTATGCGAGCTGAACGAATATCGGGTTGCACGAATTCTGGAACGCCTCGGTAAGAGTCTCCGTTCCGTGATTATAACCGTATGATTTCTGCATCCAGCACGAGATGGTATCTACATCGGATACCTCGATCGGAGCGTCATTGAACAGCTCGTCCTCATTCGTCAGGTTTTCTTCGAATGCTATCGCCGTCGTAAGAGATTTGAACGTGGAACCCGGTTCATATGTGTCGGATATACATCTGTTGCGCCATACGTTACTGATGAGATACTGGACCTGATCTTCATCGCTCAAAGTGTTCCAGAGTATATCTTCATATCCGAACGGAGTAGCGTACGGATCGTTAAGATCATAGTCCGGGATCGATACCATCGCAAGGATCGCGCCGGTATGAGGATCCATGACGATCGCACAGACACCGTCCTTGGGCTTATGCTCGAGATAAGCCGAGCGGCAGGCATCCTCGGCGATCTTCTGGATATTCATATCTATGTTTAAAACGATGCTCTTTCCGTCAACCGGATCTGAGACGACAGGTTCCGCATAAGGAAGGACACCTTCCGTCCTCGCGTCGACCTCGGCATATCTG
>JAILNZ010000104.1 GCA_024691135.1 Clostridiales bacterium | reverse complement strand
TATAATAAAAAACCGCATTGATATATTTACCTTTGTTCTTCTTGTGTTATAATCATCACGTATTTATATATTTTAGTCAATTGAATCTTATTACACGGAGGATATTCAAATGCCAAAGACAGAAATAAAATCCGAGATCGTTAAGAATATCGGAATCCTTGCTACGAACAAGTCCGGCTGGAACAGAGAAGTTAACATCGTAAGATGGAACGAAGGTAAGGCAAAGCTTGATATTCGTGACTGGGGCCCGGATCATGAGAAGGTAGGCAAGGGTCTTTCGCTTAATGCCGAGGAAGTTGCCGTTCTTAAGGAATTACTCGCTGATTATGATCCGTACGAGTTTGAGGATTGATTATAATTGAGAAGCGAAGAACGTTCCGGAATAATCGCTATAGTTATGATTTTATTGTGGGGGACTCTGGCGACAGAGCCCTTCCGTTATTTTGCAGAGATTACGGCAGGCGGGATATCATTCTCTCTTTCCGCGATCGGCCTTAAAGCGGGCGGTAAGATAAGCGTACTGGTTATATCGGTCCTTCTGGTGATACTTACTTTGGCACTCCTTATATTGTCCAAGAAGGAACTCGGAAAATACGTTCCTCCGGTGGCAGTTACCCTGTCTTTACTCGTATTTCTCATAAGATGTCTCATCACGGGCAGCATAGAGACCAAAAGTGCGGCATATCTCATCGTTTCCGTTGTCCTTGTGCTCCTGATCTATCTTCTGAAGCTCGAGACAGTCTGGATATGGCTGTCAGATGCTTTTATCCTGGCTTTTCCGGTATTCCTTCTTTCTTCATGGGTCTTTGTACCCGTCTCGAAAATATCCGCCAAAGCCTCGAGGTACTTCTTCATAACATTAAAGAGCACGACGGATTATGCCGAAGCATTCAAAGGGCTGTTTTCGATACCTAAGATCATCTGGGGCATATTCTTCGCCGTCCTTTTCATGTTACCTGTCCTTTATTTCATTCCCGAAAGGAGAAAAGCCTGATGGACGGACAACTCTCATTGTTTGACAACAGTACGGATGATCTCCGTAATGAATATAATGATCTGGTCAAGACCCTAAACTATCACTGTGAACGTTACTATAACGATGACGAGCCTGAGATCACGGATTTTGAGTATGACAGGCTCAACAGAAGGCTCAAGGAGATAGAAAAGGAACATCCGGAAATGATCTCTCCTTCATCGCCGTCGCTTCGTGTCGGCTGGAAGGCTGAAAAAGGTGTTCTGGTCAAGCATAACGTGCCGATGCTGAGCCTTCAGGATGTCTTCTCAAAGGAAGAAGTCGACGAGTTCATCGATACGACGAACGAAGCCCTGGGCGAAGGCACTGAATATCTTGTCGAGACAAAGATCGACGGACTGTCGATGGCCTTAAGATACGAGAACGGCGAACTGAAACTTGCCGTTACGAGAGGTGACGGAATAAACGAAGGCGAAGATGTCACGATGAATGCAAAAGTCATTCGTGATGTCGTCAAAAAGATGCCTGAACCGATCGAGTATATCGAGATCAGAGGCGAAGTCTACATGACCAGGGAAGCCTTTGACAAGGTGAACCGCAAGGCTGAGGAAGAGGGGAAGAAGGCATTTGCCAATCCCAGAAACTGTGCAGCGGGAACTCTCCGCCAGATCGATACAAGGATCACGAAGGAGAGGGATCTGTCACTGTTCATATTCAATGTCCAGGAGAGCCGCGGAAGGACTTTCAAGACACATCTCGAAGGTTACGAATATCTGAAGAGAAACGGCGTGACCGTCATAGATCATCATTATCTCTGCAGGACGAAGGAAGAAGTCTGGGAAGCGATCCGGAAGATCGGAAACATGAGAGGCGAGCTTCCTTATGATATCGATGGTGCGGTCGTCAAGCTTAACAGCATCAGGGACCGTGAGATACTGGGAAATACGATCAAGGTTCCTAAGTGGGCAGTCGCATATAAGTATCCTCCGGAAGAGAAGGAAAGCAGGCTCATTGATATCGAGATCGGACTCGGAAGAACGGGAAGGATCACGCCTGTCGCGGTATTCGAGCCGGTCACGCTCTGCGGAACGACGGTAAGGCGTGCGACGCTTCATAATCAGGATTTCATAGATGATCTTGATCTCGGAATCGGAGATACTGTAGTCGTATATAAATCAGGCGAGATCATACCGAAGATCAAGTCTGTCAATAAGTCCAAAAGGCCTTCAGACTGGGTCAGATATCATATACCCGAGTATTGTCCTGTCTGCGGTCATAAGCTCGTCAGAGAGGAAAACACCGCGGATTATAAATGCACGAACCTTTCATGCAAGGGACAGATCGTATTTAGGATCATAAACTTCGTCTCGAGGGACTGCCTCGACATCAAGGGCTTCGGTGAGGAGTACATAAGGGTTCTCGTGGAGAAGGGATATCTTGATGATATAGCGGATGTTTTCGAGCTGAAGGATAAAAGAGATCAGCTTCTTGAAGATAAGATATTCGGACTTGAGAAGAATACCGATAAGATCCTAATGCAGATAGAATCAAGTAAGGATGCGCCTGCCGAGAAGGTCCTGGCTTCGCTCGGTATCCCGAATGTCGGAAAGGCTACGGCCAAGGAACTTATGAGGAACTTCGACTCGATAGACGATATAGGGGCAGCATCTATAGAGGATCTTACGGCTGTGGGTGATATCGGCGAGATATCGGCCAGAGCGATAAAGAACTTTTTCGAAGAGGAAGAAAACAGGAAGATCCTTGAAAGGCTCAAGGCTTCCGGGCTCAGGTTTGAGGCTCAGAGGGAAGAAATCGGAGATGCGCTTTCGGGGCTTGCGATCTGCATCACCGGTACTTTGCCTACGATGAGCAGGGAACAGGCGACGGAACTGATCGAGAAGAACGGCGGCAAGGTAGTCGGAAGCGTATCAAAGAAGACAAGCATGCTCCTTATGGGGGAAGCTGCGGGAAGTAAGGCAGTCAAGGCAAAAGAACTCGGTATCAGGATAATTACCGAAGATGAACTGCGCTCGATGCTCGGGCAGATGATATAATACAGAAAAAGGAATGGAGAATAATATGCAGAAAGCTATTCTCAAATCACAGATAAGGGACAGTGTAAGACACCAGAGAGCGCTTCTTACCAAGGAGCAGATCAGGTGCGCGGCTGAGACATTGGCTCAGCATGTAAATAACGACGGAGAACCCGAACTTGTTAAGATAATCGCACAGGCGAAGACCATCGCGCTCTATAAGGCCGTAAACGGCGAGCTGTCATGCGAAGCCGTATCTGAGCATCTTCTCAAGCAAGGGAAGACGATCTGCTATCCGAGAGTCAAGGGCGATACCATGGACTTCTATGAGATCAAGGACTTAGAGGCCGATTTCTCTCTCGGAAGCTATGATATCCCTGAGCCGAAGCAGGATATGAGGAAGATCTATCCGAATGATATCGATCTTATCTTCGTGCCTGCCGTAGCTTACACGGAAGACGGTGTAAGGTTAGGTCAGGGCGGCGGGTATTATGACAGATACCTGAACCAGTACGGGGCAGGCAAAAAGCCCGTAACCGTGGGCATCTGCTATGATTTCCAGATATATTCCGCGCTTCCTGTCGAAAGCCACGATTATATGGTGGATTATGTTCTTTGCGTATCCAGTGAGGAGATCAAATGAGATATTTTATCCTTAACCTTCTGGCTCATCTTCTCGTAATGATCATCCTCATGATCATCACGGTGGTATTTTATGAGCGCAACAGGAAAAGGAAGACCAAACACGGATTTATGTTCTTTGCACCGGTACTGTTTGCCGTGATCACCATAGTCTATGCGATAATGCTCCCGGCTCCGAGACTTCTCGATGTCAAGAATGTTGCTTCCGGAAAATATTCTTCTGAATCCGGTATCGTCGAATCGATAGGCAGGTTTAAAAATACCGTCACGATCGACGGTGTCACTTACTGCATCAACCCGAGGGCCCCGATGCCGGCGATAGGAGAGAGAGTAAAGATCAAGCATACCTCATATTCCCGATTCATCATGGAGATGGAAGCCGATACGACTTCCTACGAGGACCGTATCTGACGGAAAAAACACTCAGGATAAGACATAAAAGATGAGGATCTCTTCATAATGGAAAAGACCCTCTTTTTTGTTTCCGATTTTAGTCTTGTGCTCAGCCTACAGACTGCAGATAATTATTCAATTCCTCGATCAGGGAATCGCAATCTATACCGTGAACAACGCATGCTTCTTCGATAGTCTCTCCGGACGCCAAAACGCAGCCCAGACAATGAAGACCGGCGGACATGAGTATAGGTGCTATACCTTCGTCAGCCATGAGAAGATCGCCGATGACCATATCTTTTTTTGCTACCAATGGAAGTCACCTCCTTGCACGCATATAGCATACATAATTGCGGAATTGTAATCAAGCGCAAAAAGTATTTTTTTTCGGCTGAAATAGGCAAAAATGCTTGACAGTATTGCGTTTTCATTCCATAATGATATTGCAAAATTGCCCTGAAGGAGGCTTATTATGAACAAAACAGATCTTATTGAAGCAATTGCAAAGGACGCTAAGCTTACTAAGAAAGATGCAGAGGCTGCTCTTTCCGCAACAATGAAGGCTATCGAGACAGCTCTCGTAAAAGAGGAGAAGGTTGTTCTCGTAGGTTTCGGTACATTCGAGACAAAGAAGCGTGCAGCTCGTAAGGGTCGCAACCCTAGCACAAAGGAAGTTATCAACATTCCTGCATCTAAGGTTCCGTCTTTCAAAGCTGGTAAGGATCTTAAGACAAAGGTTAACGCCGGCAAGAAGAAGAAGTAATTCTTATTCAATCGATCTAAAATGGGCATCTCTCACGAGATGCCTTTTTTTGTGCTCTTTTTCATGACATTTTATCAAATCGTTCCCTGACCTCTTCCAGCAGCATCAGGCAGGCCTTGGCGTTCTTGAGTCCTACGTACCACATATTGCTCTTCTGAAGCGCATATCTGATGTTTCTCTCGACCTGGCCGCTCGACATGGTATATATCTTTCCTATGTCCGCATAGATCTTTTTGTAGTGAAGTTCAACGCCGACATAATAGATATGACGAAGAAGTGAAGAAAGAAGAGTGGTTCCGATAAGTGTCTTATCAAATCCGTGTGAATCGAGGATCGAATTGACGGTGTTTTCGAGAAGCTGATCCCTGTTTTCCGACATGACGGCAGCCGAATCGGAGGAAGGGAGCAGGAGCTTTTTAATGTATTGCGTCGCAAGGCACCGGTTCTTTCTCGCATCAATCAGAAAATGCTGTCTTCCGGCCGTGTCGGAGATTGCGACCATTCCGCTTTTCCTGAGGATCTGATTGACGGTGATGAGCAGATTTGAATCATCGCAGACGATATAGATACCTATCTCATCTTTGATAGTCTTGGCGTATCCGAAAGCATTCTTTTCCATCCGTTTTTCCTCCCGGTATCGTTGATGGATATATTGTGACAGGGAGGAAGTTACGAAATCAAGGAAAAAAGTCTCATTTTTTCGCCAAAAGGTCTCATTTTTCGGATCAATATGTAGGCTTCATGATAACGTGGAATGTCGAGCCTTCGCCGAGGGAACTTTCGACCGATATCTCCGCGTCATGTCTTTCTATGATCATCTTGACGATGGAAAGTCCGAGTCCCGTACCCTTGATATTCTTACCGGAATTCTTTGCTCTGTAGAACCTGTCGAAGATATGAGGTATCTCGTCCGGCGGGATGCCGATACCGTCATCTTTTACGGTTACATGGATCCTCTGTTCCGAGAACGGAAGGTCAGATCCTTCACGCCATGCCTTGATCTCGATCAGTGCCTCTTCACCGGTATAGTTTATCGCATTCGATATCAAGTTCTCGAAAACACGGCTTATCCTCTTAGGGTCAGCCTTGACGATAAGAAGGTCATCATCCGGGATATCGAGAACGATCTTTTTGTTGCCGTTTCTCATGTCACTTGAATAGAGCATATAAAGCTCATCCAAAAGCTCATTTAAGGATATATCCATGAACTCGAACTCAAAGCCGCTGGATTCCATCTTGGAGATCTCAACGATATCGGATACGATCCTTTCCATCTGCTGTGAACGCTTGACGATGTTCTGAAGATAAACAGTCCTTTGTTCCTCGCTTAAGTTCGGACCGCTCTGAAGAAGGAGTTCGGAATAGCCGCGGATCGCGGTTATAGGTGTCCTCAGATCGTGTGATACGTTGCTCATAACGTTCTTACGTGCTTCCTCGTTTTCGAGAAGCCTCTTATTGGTATTATAGAGGTCACGGTTGATCATAGAGATATGTTCCGTCTTTTCCTCGACTACGTTCTTAAGGTGTTCCGAAGAATGACGGAGCTCGGTGAACTGGAATATATACCTTTGTACGAAGTATACAACGAGCGAGAGTATCGCGATCAGATAATAGATCGCATACAAAGGACAGTTCGTAAGTATATTGCTAGTTATGAGGATATTAACGAAGATAAAGAATATGGAAATAGATGCGCAAAGTCCGATGGTCGCATTCGGTGCAGACATGTAGAACATCAGTATCTTAAGGATATTGAGGACGGAAAGAGTCATAACGAATATCAATGTCGAAGTCGATATGAACGTCGTGTTG
>JAILNZ010000090.1 GCA_024691135.1 Clostridiales bacterium | reverse complement strand
AGCTTTCGGCAGGTCGTCCCGTGCTTTATTCTGGCGACAAAGCCAACAGCTCTTCAGGACACGAATTCGTCTGCGATGGCTATCAGGCCAGCACCAACATGTTCCATATGAATTGGGGATGGGATGGCTATTACAATGATTATTTCACCTTGAGAGGTGATAATGCGCTCGTGCCTACTGGCCAGGGCTCCAATGGTTATAGTCGGGGGCAGGAGGTTACCGTCAATATCAAGCCGGATGATGGAGGAGAACCGACTCCTCAGATTGTGCTCCAAAAGATTTCCAATCCTATGTCCATGACGGTCAATTACAAGGAAGTAGACGACTATGCCTATGACAAGGAAATGGGAAGTCAAACAGCAAGATACAAGCTGTAACGCCAGGGAACTGATCTCACTTAAATATGCACTAGGTAAGATCCCTTATATCATCGACCGTACAGCTGATATGAGCAAAGGATCATTCAGGGAGATCAAGCAGAACCTTGATCCTCTGACCGATATATATGATCTCCTGGATGCCTCGATAGCAGAAGAACCACCGGTCGGTGTCAAGGACGGCGACATTATCAAGAAGGGCTATTCCAAGGAATGTGATGACCTTTCCGAGATATCCTCGAATGCCAAGGCTTATATCATGAAGCTCGAGAACGACGAGAAGGAAAAGACCGGCATAAGAACACTCAAGATAGGTTATAACAAGGTCTTCGGTTACTTTATCGAAGTAAGTAAATCATTTGTCGACCAGGTTCCCGAAAACTATATAAGAAAGCAGACTCTGGTTAATGCCGAGAGATATATAACACCTGAGATAAAGGAACTCGAAGATAAGATCATTGGAGCATCAGCCAAAAAGAATGCGCTCGAATATGAGATCTTCTGCGATATCAGGCAGAAAGTATCTGACCAGCAAAGAAGGATCTTTAATACCGCCAAGGCGATAAGCCTTCTCGATGTCATCACATCACTTGCCGAACTTGCTTCTACAGATGATTATGTAAGACCTGTAGTAGATAATTCCGAAGATATCTCTATCGAAGGCGGCAGACACCCTGTCGTCGAGCAGATGCTCAAGGGAGAAAGATTCATCCCTAACGATACTAATCTCGATTCAAAGGACCGTCTGATGGTCCTTACAGGTCCTAATATGGCCGGTAAATCGACATATATGAGACAGGTAGCTCTCATTGTCCTTCTTGCTCAGATCGGATCTTTCGTTCCTGCCAAGTCCGCCAGGATCGGTCTTGTCGACAGGATCTTTACGAGGATAGGCGCATCTGACGATATTTCCCTTGGACAGTCGACATTCATGGTCGAGATGAGCGAAGTATCCAACATCCTTAATAATGCGACACGTAAGAGCCTTCTTCTGCTCGACGAAGTAGGAAGAGGCACGAGTACATATGACGGATTATCGATCGCCTGGGCGGTAATTGAATATATCATCGATCCGAATATCCTTTATTCCAGAACGATATTTGCCACTCATTATCATGAGCTAAATCAGATGTCCAAACTAAATCAGGGTGTTTTCAATTGCCATGTAGACGTTATGGAAAAGGATGACGGTGTCTTATTCCTTCATAAGATCGTAAGCGGCGGTACTTCGGACAGTTACGGAATCGAAGTTGCGAGACTTGCAGGTATCCCTGATGATGTCTTAAGAAGAAGCAAATCCATCTTATCCGAACTCGAACGAATCGGAAACTTCAAGGTCAATGCCAATGCTGACATCGAAGAAGGTGAGAAGATACCTACCGCAAAGGCTATGCCGGGACAGGAATCACTCTTCAATCCGGAAAGCGTTTTCTATCAGAGGGAAGATAAGCTCAGAAAGCACATCCGTGATATCGATATAACCAAGATAACGCCTCTTGAGGCGATGAATATACTGTACGAATTGACGGAAATGGTTGATAAGGAGAACGGACTTGAGCAGGATAGTCATACTTGATAAAAAGACTTCTAACGCCATTAAAGCAGGCGAAGTTATAGAAAGACCGGTATCGGTCGTAAAGGAATTGTTTGATAATGCCGTAGACAGCGGAGCCGATAAGATCACCGTTGAATTCAATAACGGCGGCATATCTCTTATCAGGGTCTCGGATAACGGAATAGGGATGGACAGGGAAGATGCCCAAAATGCTTTTCTGATCCATGCTACTTCCAAGATAAGATCTATCGAAGACCTGTCATCTCTCACTTCCATGGGTTTTAGAGGCGAGGCACTTCCTTCGATCGCTGCCTGCTCCGAAGTCGAGATGATCACTAAACAATCTGATTCAGAGATTGGAACGAAGGTATCTTATGCTGACGGAGAACTGCTGGATGTAAGCGATTCGGTTGCCGATAACGGTACTGTAGTTACCGTACGTAATCTTTTCTATAACACTCCGGCAAGATATAAATTCCTCAAAAAGGATTCAACAGAAGGCATGTATATATGTAACATGGTGGAAAAGCTGGCAGTCGTTAATCCTCATATCACCGTAAAGCTCATTAAAGACGGCTCTATGATACTTACGACACCCGGAACGGGATCCATGATCGACACGATCTACTGTATCTACGGAAAACAGATCGCGAGTGACCTTATCCCTGTAGAGTATTCTTTCGAAAACATCCGTGTATCGGGATTTACCGGAAAGCCGGATCTTACGAGGAGCAACAGGAGTCTTCAGTTATTCTATGTAAATGAGAGATCCGTCAAATGTCTTACGGCACAGGCAGCCGCAGAAGAAGCATACAGGAACAGTGTGATGAAGGGCAAATTCCCGGTCTGTTTCCTGAACATTTATGTTGATCCTTCAGAAGTGGACTGCAATATACACCCTCAGAAGACCGAGGTAAAGATATCCAATGATCAGGCTCTCTTCAGGGCTATATACCACGGTGTACAAAATGCCCTTGAATCTCTCCGTCCAAAACAGGAGACAACAGATGAACTTATCGATCTTTTGGCTTCTCAGGATCAGAAGGCGGTTACATATGATGTACAGAGGGATCACGATCCCAAGCCTTCTTTCAGGGATCTCGAGAAAGTATCAAAGCCGTCCCAGGTTGAGATCAGAGCCGCAAATAATATCCTTAACATTCTCTCGGGTATAGATTCAGTTAAAAAGCAGGAAGATACTCCTGAACCGGTATTTACCGAACCTGTCATCAAGACTTCCGAGGAGTTTGAAAAGAAGCACAATTCAGATATAGAGATACTTCTTAATTCAAAGATCGTCGGCGCTTTATTTGCCACGTTTATCGTCTTCCAGTCTGATGATTGTGTGTATATGCTCGATCAGCATGCTGCTCATGAGAGAGTCCTATATGAGGAATTCCTGAAAAAGGCAAAAGAGGATAAGAAAAACTTTGTAGAGAACCTTCTTATTCCTGATATAGTGTCTCTATCGTCTGCAGATTATGTTTTCGCGCTGGATCATAAGGATGAGTTTAAGGATTACGGATTTGATATAGAAGCAATGGGTGACAGAGAGATCGCGATAAGGTCTGTTCCCTCTGTTAATTCGATAAAGATCAAGCCCAAAGAGATGTTCTCTGATCTTCTTTCCGATCTTAAGAAGGATCTTCCGACAGGCAATAACGACTGGTATCTCAAGATAGCTACCGCAGCATGTAAAGCTGCGATCAAAGGACGCGACATCATTACGACAGAAGAGATAAAATCACTTCTTAAAAGTATGCTTACTCTCGATGATCCGTATCATTGTCCTCACGGAAGACCAACCTTTATCAAACTTACTGAAACAGACATAGATAAGATGTTTAAGAGGATCGTCTGATGAAGGTCCTGAGTGATTACAATGTTCCTTATAGTTATATTCCCATAATCGCAGGCCCGACGGCGAGCGGCAAAAGTTCGCTTGCGATCGAACTCGCTCAAAAGATCGGCGGGGAGATAGTCTCATGTGATTCAATGCAGATCTACAAAGGACTTGATATCGGAACAGCTAAGGTAACTCCTGAAGAACAAAGACTCGTTCCTCATCATCTCATAGACATAACTGATCCCGGCGTCATCTTTTCAGTAAACGACTTTACTATGCATGCATATAAAGCGATCGAGGATATCCTGAAAAGAGGGAAGATGCCTATCCTTTGCGGCGGCACCGGTCAATATATCTCTGCTCTATATGAAGGCATCAGATATGTCGATGAACCTGTCGACAAAAAGATAATAGATGATCTATATGAGCGCTATGAAAAAGAGGGGATAGACATTATCTATGATGAACTTCAGAAGATCGACCCTGTGGCTTCATCAAAGATACATGAGAATAATACGAGAAGAGTTATAAGAGCCTACGCAGTATTTCTTTCTACCGGAAAAACGTTTACATGGTGGAACGAGAACTCGAAAAAGAGCGGTCCGGAGTATCCGTATAAGCTTTTCACACTCGATTATGACAGGAATATCATCTACGACAGGATCAATAAAAGAGTCGATATCATGATCGAACAGGGACTTGTTGAAGAAGCACGCAAAGTATATTCCGAAGGTAATATCTTGAATTCGACAGCAAGACAGGCAATAGGATACAAAGAATTATTCGATTATTTGGACGGGAAATGCACACTCGAAGAATCGGTATATGATATCAAGCTCCGTTCAAGGCATTATGCAAAGAGACAACTTACCTGGTTCAGGTATATGGAAAAAAGACACGTCATTAACGTAAATGACGTGCCCACAACTGTTAATTATATCATAAATGAGATCAGATAGAAATGATTTCCGGAAAAGTTGAGACTAACGGTAAATTAATTGTAAACCCCTTCGAAAAAGACTAAAAATATAAGCATTTTGATGTTAAAGTAAAATACAATAAATCAAAAGGAGGTGTTAATTGATCTTATACCTGTGGAGACCGACTACTTTTCCCAATATCCTGCATTCCGCCGTATCAAAAGGAATTGGTGAATAGAAATCGTTCTCAGGGAAGAGGTAAGGTTTACCGTTCATCTTACCAAAACGTTTCACAGTTGCTTCATCTCCGATAAGTGCAGCGATGATATCCCCTTCATCACATGAGCTCTGTCTCCGGATTATAAGAT
>JAILNZ010000079.1 GCA_024691135.1 Clostridiales bacterium | reverse complement strand
CATATACATAGCAGCCCTTGATCCCGCGCGTCAGAATGGTCGTGTATGTATTGATGATCAGTTCCTTAAGGACCTTCTCTTCAGTATTTGCCTTGACCTTAGAGTCCATGTATTTATCAAGATTTATGACTATCGAATCATTCTCAAAGTCATAATCTATTTCCTCTCCGAAAATGACACCGACATAGTTCATATCATAACCCTGAGTAGTATGGATACAGCCGATCGTGTAATGAGAATCCTTGCGGGTGATCCAGTCTTCGTTTGTAAGATTCCAGATGTAACGATGGTTTTCGATAAGGATATCGAACTTGCCTGTTCTCACCAAATGATCATAGCACTCGAGAGTGTCCTTCGGTCTCTTTTTCTGCTTTGTCAGCCATTTCCACGAAAAGCCTGCGACAGTCTTGCTGAGACCGAACCGGTCGTCTTTGTCGCGTACTGTCTCGACCAGAAGATCGACGTCATCGAATAACAGGAAATCATAGTTCTCGACTTTGCGAAAACTCTTGCGGCGACAGGACATTATGTCGCGGACATATTCAATGTACGCACCGCCGCCCTCGCATCTCATCTGGGTCTCAAGTTTATGTTCCTTAATGTTGTTCCCAAAGCGTTCGAGAGAATCCATAAACTCTTTGTTTGTGATATCCGAGGATTTTACGCTCTGGTATGCGTCATAAAACAGAACGACGTGTTTGGCTGACTTGAGGATCCACTCAAGCTGATTGGTCTCATTCGGATCCAAACCGAGCTTCCTGCTCGTCTCATCAAACGAACCGAATCCGGTAAGGTTCTTACGCTTGGAAAGCCTGTGTGATTCATCAACGAACAGTATATCGTAGTCATCCTTTATGACATCTGCGGGACCTATTACCATATCGGAAACAAGTCCGTTGCCGCTCTCCCTGAAGACACGGGAAACGGTCCTTCGAAGTCCGGGCATCGGGAAAACAAGACCTATCTTAAAAGGCTTGCCGTTACGTTCTTTCTGTACATATTCCTTGATACGGAGCAGAGCCTCTTTTTTACTCTCCTCAACATCGTCTTCCAATTCGTCCTGATTCTTGATAAGAAGCTCAGAATCGATGTTATACGCATTGATCAGAGAATTAATGATACTTATCGCAAGTACCGTCTTTCCTGTTCCTGCACAGCCGTTGACCAGACTTACGCCTGTCGTTTTGTTTTCGAAAGAATCCATGATGTCATTTATTATGGAAACGCTTACTTCATTCTGCTCTCCCGTAAGTGCATTATAAGGAGAGAACTTGAATATGTTGTCGTTTTCGATAACACTCAGAGAATGCTTGGCAAGGCCCTGCAGCTGCATCTTTTTCCAGAGATCGGCAAACTGTTTCCTGTACGAATCCCTGTTGTAGTAATCATGTGCAGCCTGTTGCCCTTTGTTGCGGTTAAGGATATTGGCATACTTTTTATCTACGGAACAGTACTTGATCAGGCGCTGTTCGTAATCCAGGACCACGGATTTATTGAAAACCGGATTAAACACGATCTCGATTATCTTGAGATCCTTTTTCCCGGTTTTCAGATGTTGATCCATACGGGTTGACGCGCTCGTTGTCTCGCCGATATAAAGATTCTCATCATCATGTATCAGATAGACCACAGGCCAATTCTTTCCCTTGGGAGATTGCCTGACCTGCTTAAGTCCGTTCTCATCAAATGAATAAGTGTGTATCTCGTTACTCATGTTTCCCCCTGATATTTCTAAGCATTATACTTCCAAAGACTGTATCCCTGTCTTCTGGCAGAATCATAGACAGGGCGCATATTCTTGGAAAGGATATTGTAAAACTCTTCTTGCGTATTTCCTCCTGGCTTTCGTTTCCGATATCTTCAGAATACCATTCTTCAACAGGATATACTTCACTGACTTTGCTTTGTTTTTCCGTGATCATCCAGCTCTTTCAAAACTAATTCCTTTTGAAGCATATAATAATGTTTTCTTCCCCTTGATCTAGTATCATGGAGCATTGCTTCTATGGTTCGGGAATGATCCACTTCCTTCATTATCATTTCTGTAAATGAATCCCACTCGGTTTTTGTAGGATCAGTCTCTATAAAACTGAACATAAAGTCGAAGTTTGTTCCGTGACGGAATAAACGTCCCGGCAAAGCTCTATTCTTTGTATTACCTAACATAATTCCATATCGCAGGAACGGAGTAATACTCTTATGCTTCTCAGCCTTGTAACTATATGTTATTGCATCATGAGTTGTAATATTCGCCAGCTTTGACTCGATTATTACCCTTGGGATGATCTTATTGCCGTTTTTTTCGAAAACCACCATATCGGTCTCAAATCGATTAATGGTTATATGCTGTGGTTTCGTTTCCCATGTTGCCGTGTATTCATCGATCTCCTGAGAATAAGGGATCTTGCGGAGCGTTTCCACATAAAGATTGTGCGAGTTCAAAAACGTACTCAATTTCCTGCAAATATTGTCTGTCCATTCGTTTTCTTTCATTGTCGGCCTCGCTCTAATCTATATAAGAGGATCTTACCATACAAACAGCCTCAAATGACTTTTTTGATGGGTAAGGTCAGAGCTTCTGAGATAAGAAGCGAGCGCGATCTCTTCCTTGACGATTACTTCGGCAAGCTGACATCGGTCTCCGAATTCCGGTGCCGGGATGATATAATGTAGTAACTTACGGTTTTGGGGAGGACTGTCTTGATATGGGAAAACTGATAACTCACTATATGAATCTGTGGGATGATTCTTTCCGCGCGATCAGGGTCGGCAAGAAGACGGTTGAGATGCGGCTTTTCGATGAGAAAAGATCGCTGATCGGTGTCGGTGATCTTATCGAATTCACTAATACGACTACTGAAGAAAAACTTCTCTGCAAAGTAGTCAACATGTACAGATATAGTGATTTCAGGGAACTGTATGAACATCATGACAAGATTTCCATAGGCTATAACGAAGACGAGAAAGCTGATCCCGATGATATGCTCATGTATTATCAGAAAGGGGATATCACTAAGTACGGTGTGGTCGGGATCGAGATCGCGGTTGTTGATCAGAAATGATCCCGGCGGGAAAAAGTGACGGCGATGAGGACCGTGCTGTCGGGATGTAAGATCGACTATTCAGACAGATCGGTGCCCGTTATACAGGGAAACATGCTGTGCTGTAAGAAGGTTGGCGGAGAAAGCGAGTTCTATAACGCTTTTGAAGGATGACGGGGCCGAATGATATTATCAAGCCCCCGAACGGGAGGAGTCAGGAAAAGATATGGGAAAGAAAAATACTTCAGTCACGGAAGAGAATACTCCTTCCGGCAGGATCAGGAAACTGAATTCAAAAATAAGAGGTAATCTCATCGTCGCGGTGATAGTTGAGGTCCTTTCGGCGGGGATGGTGGTGGCAGCTGTCACGGGATTGGCCAAGGGCGGTGTACCGCTTTTTGTCGGCATGTTATTCTTTGCACTTATCGGGGAAGTATTTGCTATCAGTCTTTTCAAAGAAAATAAAGAGCTTCAGGGCAGGATTCAGGCGGAACAGAGAATGCTCGATTCCAAGACCATTTTCGCCGAGCCTTTGTATAAGAACAAGGGCTACACCTACAGTACCGCGTGCGAACTTTATTGCAGGAAGACAGGCAAGGCTGAAAAGGATCTGACCAAGGAAGACGAACGGATCATCTGGCAGAATTCCTATGACGATTTTGCATATCTTTTGATGTGGATAATAGAGAACGACCTATATCAGCCGACAAAGGATCATGATGAGGACTCCGCCCGTGAAGCAAAGTCCCTCGTTAATCTTATCAAGAACCGTAAGGAAGTTCCGACCGCCTATCTTGAGGGATACGAAGGTTACTTCATGGAAGACGAGGTCAAGAAGAAAGCGCGCGATTTTGTGATCGAATACTACAGAGGTTCATATGATGCCGAGGTGCGGGCGTTCGCGAGAGAGAAGCTCGATTCCGAACTCTACGGCTTTCCATTCCGCTGGGAGGACTATGACGCCTTCAAGGAGAACATCGACAAAGCTTATGAAGAAAGGGGTCTTCCAATCTGATCGATAACAAAAGAAAGCAGTTCATCGGCTGCTTCCTCGCGCGCACGCGTCGTACGTACGCTTCATTTGTTTCTTCAGTTTTTGGTTCTTTTTTTATATTAGTAATATCTTTCCATATCAAATCCTGATGCCTTCCAGGATGCACTTGCATAACAGTTCCCGGTCTATCGTAAGTTCGAAGTTTCTCATTATCTCATCAATGACCCTTAACGCTTCTTCTCTTTCTTCGGATGAAGCCTTCAGCATCGGAAGCAAGAAGAGCTTTTCTCCGGAAGACAGATCCGATGAGAGTTCCTTAAACCTGTCAAGTGAGATCTTCTTGGTAAAATACTCGGGACCGGTACATCCCAATTGTTCATCATTTAAGTAATACACTGTATCACCGGGATGAAACTCGATCTCATAGACATTCCCCTTAAGATCAAGCCGGACGGAATTGGGGCATTCAACATACCCGTCATACTCATCGAAAACCCCGTCGTAATACTGAGTCAAAAGGTCTATCTTTTCCTTATCAACAGGACTTGTAGAGAGAAGTTCCGATAGTGAGACATCTTCATCTCTGTCGATCGCTTCAGGAAAATTGGTCATAAGGAACCAATTTGTAAAGTCCGTGTCAGACAATAAAGATA
>JAILNZ010000040.1 GCA_024691135.1 Clostridiales bacterium | reverse complement strand
CTTTTACCAGGGAGACATCCTTTTTTCTTGCATAATAAAGGGGGCTGATCGATCAGCCCCCATAAAACGATTTGGGTTTCTGTCCATGAGGAGAAGACAGAAAACTATTATGAAAAAAGTAACCGCACGGGGTATCAATGTAAGAACTCGAAGCTCTTGAGCGACGGATTTCCGATACCCTTGTACGTTAAGAACAAAGGATATGTTCCGTCAGCTATGCTGAGCTTACTCTCGGCGACGGTCCAGGCAGTGCAGAAATCGACATCGAGAGTCGCGAGTACCTCGCCGTCAAGAGAAGTCCTGACTTCGAACGTTCCCCTGCCGTAGCCTCTCGTCGTGATCCTGATCCCCTTTACGCCCTCGAGCTTAAAGTATTTGAATCCGACAGTCGTATTGTCGAAGATGTCCCTGACATAGCCCGGGACCTTATCTCCGTCCTTGCCTTCCTGCGTGATGTAAGCGACTTTGTGCTCGCCTACATACATCTGGTTCCTGTCATCGAAAAGGTTACATGCGATATATGAAGCATATTCACCCCTGTCTGACAAAGGTCCGCCGTTAAGACCGCAGGATGTGATCTCGACCTGGCTGATCTGACCGTTCCCGTCAAACTCGATCTTCTCGGCACAGCCCTGTCTCGAATACCAGTCATTGTTCGTCTGTCTGTGGTAGAAGATATACCACCGGCCGCCGATCTCGACGATGCTTCCGTGGTTATTGGCACCGTAAGCCGTCGGTTTATCGGCAGGCTTATATGTTCCGATATGCATGTCGCAGTTGCTCACGATGACTCCGCCGTAAGTGAAATCCCCGAGGATGTCCTTAGTGTAGGCATAGCAGAGTTCATGCATTACCTCGGAAGAATAGATGAGGTAATAGATATCGCCGCGCTTCCTGATCGACGGTGCCTCAAAGAAAGCATGTCCTTCGTACTGCGTGCCCTTGCTGTAGACTGTACTGGGGACAACAAATTCCGGAGCCTTCTTGATCGTCAGCATGTCCTTTCCGAGGACCGTTCTCATGCAGCCGTGACGGCTCGCGTCAGTCTGGCCGCAGAAACCGGTAAAGAGGTATGTCGTATCGCCTTCGGTAAGTACGCCCGGATCGAACTGAGGTTCGTCCGTATCCTTCTCGCCTAAGAGCGTTCCGTCCTCGTAATGAACATGTCCGTAGAACTCGAACTTGCCCGACGGGGAATCGCTCACCGCAACGGCAACGACACTCTTATTGTCAAGAACATAGTACAGATAGTATCTTCCGTCAGGACCGACAGTAACATCAGGCGCATAGAGGCATCCGCGGTCGTCACCGTTTTGAGGATCGTCAGATCTCTTATATGAAACTCCCTCATAGGTCCAGTTGCCGAGATCGTTGACAGGAGCAGACCATGATACGTAGTCACCCGGACAGAATGCCGTTCCGTTGAAGAAGTCGTGGGAACCGTAAACATATACCCTGTTTCCGAAAACATACGGCTCGCCGTCAGGTACGTACTCCCAGGAAGGAAGATATGGGTTGAACGCCTGCTTTTTCGGGACTTCGTAAAGAGAAACTGCCGGGACTGCGGATCCTGCATCAGAGGATACGGCTGTTCCGAGCGCATTTGCTTCAATGTGCGAAGATATGAAGTCGATATAAGCAGAAGAAGGATTCTCGTCCTGTGTCTTTGCCTTCGCTCCGTCAGGTGTAAAGTGCATCTCGTTCTTATATGACGGCGAATAAGGCTTCCACATCGGCATCGAAGACCCGTCTTGGTCCTGGCCGTTCGGATCGCCCGCCTTTATGAAATTGACGAAATAATTACACATTACCCTCGCGAGGTCATAATGCCTTCCGGTGAACGGTCTCCAGCACTCATGAAGGTTGTCGAAGAAGAACCACAGATCAACGGAATGGAATGTTCCCGGATCATCATATCCCGGGATATCCGGCTCGAAAATGTAATAGTAGCACGGCTTATCGTTGTACTTGAATGCCGTCTTGACCGAGCATTCGATGCCGTGTACAGGAGCTCTGAGGTTGCCGTCCAATGTCACTTTTGCCTCAGGGAATGAGAGGAACTCTTCCGTCCTGTCCTTAAATATCTCTCGTGCCTTCTGCTCGAATTCCTGATCGGATTCCGCAGTTATGAATGAAGGGAACTCGTCAGCGGTATTGCCCGATATGAGCGGGACATGAGCATGCTTGCCCTCGAGGAAGAGCTTGTACGGATCATCGTCAAGGAAGACCTTGTCGATCATGGGCGTGAAGAAATAACCCGTCGAGTTACGGAAGTCCGATGCCTTTTCGCGAAGAGTAGCGGCATCTATCTTACGTGCCTCCTCTATGGTCTTTACGCCGAGTGACTCAAAGAACTTAAGTCCCCAGGAACATGCATCGTCCTTGCTCTTCGGAGAGATGACGACGTCGCGGTAATATGGTGTCTGGATGATGCCTGAGATTATGACCGCTCTGTCATAAAGCCCGATGCTGGACTTGGACGTTAAGTGATTAAGAACGCTTCCGCCGCCTGCGGACTGGCCTGCGATCGTGATGTTGCCCGGATCACCGCCGAAGTTTCTTATGTTTTCCCTGACCCACTTAAGACCTGCCTGCTGATCGAGGCTTCCGAAGTTGGCCGGAGCCTCCGGGTTCTCCTTAAAAAGATCGGGATGAGCGAGGAATCCGAACGCGCCGAGTCTATAGTTTACGGTAACTACGACGATGCCGCGCTTGGCGAGCTGCTCCCCGTTAAATTCCATCTCGGCCGTATATCCCCACTGGAATCCGCCGCCAAAGAACCATACGAGAACAGGAAGTCCGTCGGTTGCCGATGTGGCAGGCGTCCACACGTTAAGGTAGAGGCAGTCCTCGTCCATCTCTATGTCCGGATCGACGTGCCACTCGCGGCAGTAGATGTCTGTTCCTATGCCCGGCTGGTCCTGTACGGAGATAGGTGCGAACTTGTATGCGTCATATATACCTTCCCAGTCCTTGCACGGCATGGGAGCGCGCCAGCGGTTCTCTCCTACCGGAGGAGCGGCGAACGGTATTCCTTTAAAAACTGAGATCCTCGTATTATTGCCTGGAAGGCCGCGAACTTTACCGTTCGCAGTATCTACGATCTTAAGCATTTTATATCCTCATTTCCGGAAAATAATTCAATTATAAAATCATCTTATTTAAGAATATTTCTTTTCACAACGGGACAAACTCTAGGTAAAGAGCCGTGAAAATTAAGCACTTAAACATGTCTTCTTGAATTTTATCCGGGCGTATTGTAATTTACACAATATCCGAACAAACAATGACACAAAGAAACGAGGACCCCGTATGTACAAACTCTATATCAACACAGGAAAAGAACTGGGACACATCAATCCCGAGATACAGGGACATTTCTCGGAACACCTCGGAAGATGCATCTATGAGGGCATCTTCGTAGGCGAGGATTCCGATATTCCGAACAAAAAGGGAATGAGGACAGATGTCGTCGAGGCCTTAAAAGAGATGAAGATCCCGGTGCTTAGATGGCCGGGTGGGTGCTTTGCCGACGAGTACCACTGGAAGGACGGCATAGGTCCGAAGGAAAACAGGAAGAAGATGATAAACACGAACTGGGGAGGCGTCACCGAAGATAATTCCTTCGGAACCCACGAGTTCATGGAACTTGCCGAGCAGCTCGGCTGTAAGACATATGTAAACGGCAATATCGGAAGCGGCACGGTCCGTGAGATGAGCGAATGGGTCGAGTATATGACTTTTGACGGCGTATCGCCGATGGCGGACTTAAGAAGAGCAAACGGCAGGGAAAAGCCGTGGACCGTCGATTACTTTGCAGTAGGAAACGAGACATGGGGCTGCGGCGGAAACATGGTTCCGGAGTATTATGCCAGCCTTTATAAGCAGTACCAGACATTCGTAAAGAACTATAATCCCGACAAGAAAATCAAAAAGCTCGCGGTAGGTCCTTCAGATAAGGACTACAACTGGACGGAGACGCTTCTGCGCGAATGCTTCAGACAGCAGGGATCCTTCCCGCAGAACTTCGGATATATGGACGGCCTTACGCTCCACTACTACACGCTTCCTTACGACTGGGACAAAAAGGGCAGCGCAACGGGATTTAATGACAAAGAGTGGTATATGACACTCGCCAAGACCTTTAACATGGAAGAGTTCATAGAGAAGCATTCCGCGATCATGGACAGATATGACCCTGACTGCAGGATCGGCCTCATGGTCGATGAATGGGGTACATGGTATGACGTCGAGGAAGGTACGAACCCGGGCTTTCTTTATCAGCAGAATACCGTGAGGGACGCTCTTATCGCCTGCATCAACCTGAACATATTCAACAAGCACTGCAAGAGGGTCAAGATGGCAAACATCGCCCAGCTCGTCAACGTCCTTCAGGCTGTCATATTGACCGAGGGTGACAAGATGATCAAGACCCCGACATATCATGTCTTCAAGATGTACAGCTGTCATCAGGACGGCGAACTTCTCGAGAGCAGTCTTAACACCGACAGGATCGGTCTTGAGGAGCAGTACATGGTACCTAATCTTTCCGAGTCCGTCTCGAGAGGCAAGGACGGAAAGATCCATATTACCCTCGGAAATCTCTCATATACCGATGCTTACGAGATCGAGAGCGATCTTCTGGGTGCCGGCATCAAGTCCGTCAGGGCATCAGTCGTCGGAGGAAAGCCGGGCGACCATAATACGTTCGACGCTCCTTCCGTGGTCACGGAGAAGGAATTCGAAGATATAAGCTTTGAAGGGGACAAGATCCTCTTCACCATACCTGCTTCAAGCGTAATGCATATCGAAGTCGGTATCTGATATGGGAAAGATCTGCAGACGCTGCCTTTTGCAGGATATCAGCAGGGAGCAATACGAGGACCTGATCGTTCGGGGATTAAAGGCTCTTCCCGAAGAAGACCTTACCTCCGGAGATGAAACCGCAAAAAGGCTGGAAATCTGCAGAAAATGTGAGAAACTGAATGAAGGGACCTGTCTCGCATGCGGATGCTTTGTCGAGATAAGGGCGGCATTGAAAAAGGGCGTCTGCCCGTACAAAAAGTGGTGATAATTATGGAAATCAAGAATCTTCTCGCAGAAGGCAAATGCGCACTCGGAATCGAATTCGGCTCGACAAGGATCAAGGCGATCCTCACGGATACGGAAGGCAGCCCCGTTGCTTCCGGCGATCATATGTGGGAGAACGAGCTTAAGGACGGCATCTGGACATATTCCGAGGATGCAATATGGAACGGACTTCAGGATACATACAGGGATCTTAAGAAGAACGTATCCGACACATACGGTGTAACTCTCAAGTCATTCTCGGCCATCGGCTTTTCGGCCATGATGCACGGATATATAGCGCTCGACAAGGATGATAAACTCCTTGTTCCGTTCAGGACATGGCGCAACACGATCACGGAGGAGGCTGCCGACAAACTCACCGAAGCCTTCGGATTCAACATTCCTCAGCGCTGGAGCATCTCGCACCTCTATCAGGCGATATTGAACGGAGAGGAGCACGTTAAGGACATCTCGTTTTTGACCACACTTGCAGGTCTCGTACACTACAAGCTCACGGGCTCGAAGGTCCTGGGCGTAGGCGATGCTTCGGGCATGTTCCCGATCGATTCCGTCTCTATGGATTATGATGCCGGGATGATGGACATCTTCGGCGGACTTATAAGTGACAGGAACTTCCCTTGGACTCTCAAGGGCATCCTTCCTTCCGTATTAAACGCAGGCGATAACGCCGGAACACTGACTTCAGAAGGCGCTTTGCTCCTCGACCCTGACGGAGACCTTGAAGCGGGAATACTCCTCTGCCCTCCTGAAGGCGATGCCGGCACCGGAATGGTTGCAACAAACTCCGTTGCACCGATGACAGGAAATATCTCCGCGGGAACATCTGTTTTCGCGATGGTCGTACTCGAAAAAGCCCTTTCATCTCTCCACAAGGAGATCGATATGGTCACGACACCTTCGGGTGCACCTGTTGCCATGGTTCACTGCAACAACTGCACTTCCGAGATCAACGCGTGGGCAGGCATCTTTGAGCAGTTCGGAAAGCTCATGGGCGTAGACCTGGACAAGGGCGATATCTTCACAAAACTCTACAGCTGCGCGCTCGACGGCGACAAGGACTGCGGCGGACTTCTCTACTATAACTACCTCTCGGGCGAGCCCGTTACGGGATTTATCAACGGAGCCCCGCTCTTCATGAGGAGCGCATCCGACAGCTTCACGCTCCCTAACTTCATGAGAATGCACCTTTATTCCGCTCTTGCTTCTCTCAAGATCGGCATGAACATCCTTACGGAAGACGAGAAGGTAACGATCAGGAAGATGTACGGCCACGGCGGCTTCTTCAAGACACCGAAGGCAGGACAGCTCGTCTGCTCCGCAGCGATCAATGCTCCTATCTGCCTCCTTACGACGGCAGGCGAGGGCGGTGCCTGGGGTATCTCCGTTCTGG
>JAILNZ010000030.1 GCA_024691135.1 Clostridiales bacterium | reverse complement strand
ATATTGAGTATCTTTCTGAACAGAATTATATAACTATTGATGACAATATATTCATGATCAATCAACTTCGCGGAGTACATACACCGTGTGATGTCGATGCCGAATCGAAGAACTGTTACGAGATAGCATATAACCTTGTTGCCCAGTTCAAGGAACTTGGCATATATGACGACAGTACGATCATCTTCATGTCCGATCACGGTGCTCACCGTGACAGAGTCCTGTCTAACGGATCTTCACCGATCTTTATCGTCAAGCAGCCCGGCGAGAGCCATGATTCCATCCAATTTAATAGTGCTCCGGTTTCCCTTGAGGATTTCATGGGAACAATCGCCGTAAATGCTGGTCTTTCCGACCCCGAACAGTATGGTACGTCCGTATATGATTTCAAGGAAGGTGACGAGAGAGTACGGTATACATACGAGAGACTCTATGATAAGAGGCTTCCTGTAGTCTATACCAAGGGTTATATGACATATATGGTTAAGTTTAATGCATATGCCAAATATGTAGTTACTGATACTGTTGATGATAATATCGGCATCAATCCTTTAAATTCGGATTCTCATATTGAGATTTTACCGATGAAGGAGTATTTTGGATAAGTAGGAATTGTTTGGAGGAGTTACACATGTTTAACGTTTCGTTATATATCGATCCGGCTACGACAAGTTATATCATTTCCATCGCATCGGCTGTTATAGTCGGGTTTCTGGCCGTTATCGGTATTTTCTGGAACAAGCTGAAGAGACTCTTTAAGAAGAAGGGGACAGAAGAGGAAGCCAAGGTCGAGGATAAGTTCAAGGCTTCCGAGAATGACGAAGACGAGGTCGTTAAGGCTGAAGATCTTCTTGATGATTAAAACTTCTTAAGGGGTTCAGGTTTTGGACAAGAAAAAAGAGAAAGCATTCGGGTTCATCAGGAAATACAGCTTTCTGATCCTTGATTTTTTGTTGCTTGCCTTTATTTTTCAGGTATCTTACTTAGCACATAAATCAGTTTCCCTGGTGATCCTTCTTATATTATTTGAGGTCTTTTCCAGGACGAAGCTGTCCGAAAAGATATTTGACCGTTTTAATCTTCCGTTGTTCATGTTATCAACGGTCATTTCGGTCATTCCTTTGTATGCTTTCTATCTTATCGTTTTTCCAAAGCTCCCCGATTTTGTAACGAGATTTACCGTTCCGATCCTTATTATCGATCTGATCTTTTTCGCGACTGCGATCTTTTTCGCGCTGTCTTTTGTAATCAAGAAAAAGAAAGGTCTCGGATTTAAGGTATTTAAGTCTTTTCTGGCAGGGCTGGCGCTGAGCTTTCTGATCATAATATATCTTCCGTTAGACTCATATATCGGAAATATCACGAACTTCGAGTTCCCGATCCAGGAATTCATTTTCTACCAGCTGTTCTTTTGCATAGCTGTCGCCTGTCTCATAACAGCATTGATCTTTTTCATTCCCGATAAAGTTTACAACATCGTATATGCCGTCTTGCTCGGTATCGCAGTGGCTCTATATGTTCAGTACGCATTCCTTAACGGTAAGCTTACGCTTTTGGGTGTTTCTAATGATTCAGTCCAGGTCTCAACGGGGACCAAGATCGTTAATCTGATAATATGGGTATTGATAATAGCTGCTGTCAGCGTACTTGTACTTCTTATAAAAAAGAAGCAGGATAAGTTCGATGTATTCTGCTTTGCTATATATCTTGCATTCCACATCGTATCCTGTATATTGCTTATCTCATTGGCTCCCTCAGAGATATACGGAATAACTACCCAGTATTATTTTGATTCATCCGAGATATATACAGTCTCAAAGAATCAGAACGTTATAGTTATTGTTTTCGATTGCTTTGATAATCAGTATGTTGCGCCATATTATGAAGAGAATCCGGGAAGTTTTGAAGGTCTTAAGGATTTCACGTTATATACCAATACCTGCAGCGTATATGATTCCACGGTTACTTCCATGAGCCAGATGTTCGGCGGCGCGGAATTTGATAATACGCTCAGTAAGGATGAATGGTTTGATACATATTGGAACAGCGATAAGACAGTTAAGTTCTATGAGCTTCTTCACGACAGTAACTATACCTGTAACGGCTACAACTTTGAAATGCCTGAAAAACAGTATCTTTACGGGAAGTTCGATAATCTTAAGAAGTATGATGAGCCGAAAAAGCTGGAGCTGGACGATTTTGATTATGAGAAGTTCCGTCTTGATTTCGGCAAGCTCGCTCTCTTAAGAAGCCTTCCTTATGCAGGTAAGACGCTTGTTAAATTTGACGGATTGTCTTTCAGGGACATCGCCATGTATAAGCTGTCTACCGAGGCTTACTACATGAACAGCGATTATCTGAACCATCTTCAGCTGTGCCTGTCGGAAGACGATAAGAACTATCTTATGATCAACCATATAAACGGAGCTCACAAGCCTTGTACCGTTGAAGAGGGCGTTTCTTCCTCATTCGATATCATGAATGAGATGGTAAACCAGTTAAAGCAGCTCGGAGTTTACGATAATTCGACTATTATCTTTACTGCCGACCACGGTTTCCATAATGAGGAAGCTCCTGATGATTACGGCGCAACTCCGCTCTTCATGATCAAGGCTCCTTATGAGACACATGATCATATCGTTTTTACGAGCACGCCTGAATATCATGAGGATATGATGGGAACCATTGCATATTTTACGGGCATCGATCAGAAAGTCGAGCCGAAGTTCTTCGGTAATACCATTTATGACTTTAATGAGGATTCCGTAAGGACCAGAGTTTGGTATGACAGGATGTATGACGAGGATTCGCCTGCGATCTACAGTACCGGGAGACTCAGTTACACGACTATTTATAATGCTTATTGCAAATATGAATTTACGGGTGATTCGAGCTGCCTTTACGGCAAGGAGCCGGGAAGTGAAGGTACCGAGATCTATCCGATGACCGAGTACTTCGGTTAAAGCTCTTCAGGCGTATAGTCCGACAGCGGGTTACTCTCTACGGCTTTATGCAAAAGATCATCATCAACGTGTGTATAGATCTGTGTCGTTGATACGCTTGCATGTCCCAATATCGTCTGAAGGCTCCTGAGATCCACATGTCCGTATTTGTACATTAATGTTGCCGCCGTATGCCTCAGCTTATGCACGGAATAGGTCTTCGGATCAAGACCGCTCTGTATCAGGAGGTTCTTTATCGTGATCTGGATCATATCCTCGGACAGACGAAGGCCTTTTCTGGATACGAACAGGGCATTTTTGGCTTCAGGCTTTATCTTATATTTCTCTCTTACCTTGAGCCACTCGTCTATAGCCTCGACACATGACTTGTTGAGATATATGGTCCGTTCCTTATTTCCTTTACCGATAACTGTCAGAATGTCTCCGTGTATGTCGGACAGATCGATGCCTCTAAGTTCCGCAAGTCTCATGCCGCAGTTCAAAAAGAGTATAACGATACAATAGTCACGCTCATTTGTCTCCGTCGGAGCATTATAAGCCGTATCTATAAGCGCGCGGCTCTCGTCCAGAGTAAGGTATTTGGGAGATCTCTTGCTCTTCTTTGGATTTTCCAGCTCAAGAGTCGGATTATACTCGAAAAGGTGCTTTTTTACGCAGCAGTACTTATAAAAGCTCCTGAGGGAAGAGATCTTACGCGACCTGGAAGCGGCATTGAGATTCTGTTCTCTGTTAAGCCAGATGAGATAAGCGAAGATATCATTGGTCTTGATGCCTGAGACAAACTTAAGATCGACATCTGATACGTCAATATCCTGAAAGGGAGTACCTTTGTCAACGAGCTTTCTGTCTATCTTCATATACCGGAAGAAAATGACGATGTCGCCCTTATAGTTCTTGACCGTAAGGTCCGAACGGTTAAGTACGGCGAGCATATAATTCTCATATTCATCAAGTATCGGAAAGGAATTACTCACTTTAAATCTCCGCTTTGTTTATTATGTCTACATTTTATCATAATTTCGGTTTTTTCTTTTTGAAAAAAGTCATTGAATAAGTATAGACGTTATGATAATATACCTCCGTACAAAGACAGATGTCCACCGTGGGTGGACTAGAAAGAAGGAAAAAATGGAAAAGAAATTAAGAGCAGGCGTTATCGGTGCAACGGGTTATGTAGGCCAGAGATTCATATCTCTCCTTGCTGATCACCCATGGTTTGAGTGTGTTGCAGTATGTGCATCACCGAGATCAGCCGGTAAGACATACGAAGAGGCAGTCGAGGGTCGCTGGAAGATCGATGTTGAGATGCCTGAGTACGTAAAGAAGCTTGTTGTATATAGTACCGAGGATCTTGAGAAGTTCTGCGAGCAGGTCGATTTCTGCTTCTGCGCAGTTGATATGAAGAAGGATGAGATCAGGGCTCTTGAAGAGAGGATCGCGAAGACCGAGACTCCTGTAGTTTCTAATAACTCAGCTCACAGATGGACTTCAGATGTTCCTATGATCATTCCTGAGATCAACAGCGATCATGCTCAGATCATCGATGCACAGAAGAAGAGACTCGGAACAAAGAACGGTTTTATCGCCGTTAAGCCTAACTGCTCCATCCAGAGTTATGTTCCTGCTTTAACGCCTCTTTTGGGATATGGTATCAAGCAGATCTCAGTATGTACCTATCAGGCAATTTCAGGTGCCGGCAAGACGTTCAAGGACTGGCCTGAGATGGTCGGAAATATGATCCCTTATATCGGCGGTGAAGAAGAGAAGAGTGAGAAAGAACCTCTTAAGGTCTGGGGTAAGGTCGCAGGTGATCATATCGAGAATGCTTCCCAGCCTGTAATATCGGCTCAGTGCTACAGAGTAGCTGTTCAGGAAGGACATACGGCAGCTGTATCCGTATCGTTCGACAAAAAGCCGTCGATCGAGGAAATGAAGAAGGCATGGGCTGAATTCGAAGGCGAAGCTCAGAAGCTCAACCTTCCGTCCGCACCTAAGAAGTTCCTTCAGTATATCGATGAGGATAACCGTCCTCAGCCTAAGCTCGACGCGATGTATGAGAACGGTATGGGCGTATCGATAGGCAGGCTCCGTGAAGACAATATCTTCGATTATAAGTTTACCTGTCTTTCACATAATACCCTGAGGGGTGCTGCAGGCGGCGGAGTACTTTCCGCAGAGCTTCTGACGGCTAAGGGCTATATCAAGCCGAAGAACTGATAACGGTTTTGATCAGAGGGTGTCTCAAGGTGATTAGGTTCAACTTGAGGCACCTTCTTTTTGCCTTGACATTTATATCAATATTTAGATAATAAAAATGTTGAGGTGAAATAATGGGAAATATATTAGATTTTTTTTCGACGATTAATGACGGCCTTATATTCTGTCTCGGACAGGTAATGAAGCTTTGCTACTTTATCTGCAGGAACTACGGACTGAGTATCATTTTATTTACACTTATTACCAAGGTCATCCTGCTTCCGCTGGCGATCATAGTTCAGATCAACTCGATCAAGATGGTCAAGCTCATGCCTGAGCAGAATGCCCTTAAGATCAAATATGTCGATGATAAGGATAAATATACGGACGCCCAGCTCGCCCTCTATAAGAAGCATAAGTACAATCCGATCATCGGAATCATTCCGCTCCTTATACAGATCCCGCTTGTCTTAGGTCTTGTAGGCGTTATTTACCGCCCGATCTCATATGTCCTCAGTTATTCTTCAAGTACCGTCAATGCACTTAAGGAATGGCTCATCACGACTCTTAACGGAGCCGAGCTCACCAATCAGTATCAGCTCGAGATCGTAAGTAAGATCAAGGACGGTATATTTCCCACAGACGCTTCTTTGTCTGAAGCAGTTTCCGGTATCGTCAATTTGGATACGAAGTTCCTGGGAATCGATCTCAGCCTGACTCCGGGATTTCACGGGAATTATATCCTTCTTCTGATCCCTGTTCTGTCAGGCTTAAGTGCATGGTTTTTGTGTGTAATGCAGAACAAATATAATGTAATGCAGCTCACCCAGGAAAAGCCTTATATGATCGCTACTACGGTCTTTATGATCGCATTTTCCACATATTTTGCTTTCCTTGTTCCTGCAGGCGTAGGCCTTTACTGGATCTTCGGTAACCTTTTTGCAGTTCCTTCGATGCTCCTTGTTAATCTCATCATCCCGCCCAAGAAGCATGTTGATTATGAGTATTTTGAGAAGCAGAGGGAAGAGAAGGCCAAGAAGGATAAGATCCGTAAGGAGTTCGGATCTGTCGAGAAGAAGGATTATAAGCGTTTCTGCGCCGTTTCCAACATGAAGCTCATGATCTATTCCGAGCAGAACGGCTTTTATAAGTATTACGCAGGCATCATTGACTATATCTGCGATAATTCTGACCTTGAGATCCACTATGTCACGAGCGACCCGAAGGATAATATCTTTAAGGATCCCAGAGAGCAGATCAAGTCTTATTACATTGCTTCTGACAAGTATCTGATCCCTCTTTTCATGAAGCTTGATACTGATATCTGCCTTCTTACGACACCTGATCTCGACAAGTATCAGCTCAAGAGATCCAAGGTCCGCAAGGATGTGGAGTATATCTATACCGACCATGCCATGGCAAGCGTCAACCTTACTCTTCGAAAAGGAGCGCTTAATCATTACGATACGATCTTCTGCTGCGGCCCTGATTATGTCGAAGAGATCAGGGCGATCGAGAACCTCTACGGTACCAAGAAGAAGAGGCTCGTTGAGACAGGTTATCCTCTTATCGATGACATGGTAAAAAGCTACGAGAATTCCGAGCATCCTGTGCATGACCGTCCGATGGTACTTATCGCGCCGTCATGGCAGCCTGACAATATATTCGAATCGTGCATCCATGACCTTTTGAAGTATCTCAAGGGCGGCGATTACGATATTATCTTAAGACCTCATCCGCAGCAGGTAAGACACATGCCCGAGCTTTTCGATGAGCTTCGTAAGCAGTATGAGACAGAGGGAAGCAATATCAAGGTCGATACCGACTTTTCGAAGACGAATCCAGTTATGGAAGCCGATATCCTTATAACTGACTGGTCCGATATCTGCTGGGAGTATGCGTTTACGACCAAGCGCCCGGTTCTTTTCATCGATACGCCGATGAAGGTCATGAATCCGGACTACGAGAAGATCGATATAGTTCCTAAGAATATCAAGCTCCGTAATGTCATAGGAAAAAGCGTCGATCCTTCCAAGGCTGAGGAGGTTAAGCCTGCTCTCGAATATCTGCTTTCTCATACCGACGACTATACCAGGACCATCGATGATACGTTCCATGAGTATATCTTCAATATCGGCAAGAGTAAGATCCTCTGCGGCAGATACATATTGAAGAGGCTGGGAAAATAATTTCCTTTCTTTTTCGAAAAGGACTTGACGCGAAACGAAGTTATTTATATACTATACAGGCGTTTGAAAAGCGCCCTTAGTTAGTAC
>JAILNZ010000171.1 GCA_024691135.1 Clostridiales bacterium | reverse complement strand
CATTTTGGCTCAAATTACTTGTTTATGTTCATTACTCAATGAATTGAACTTGGCTCGTTATTTTCAAGTTTTGCATTCTATTCAATTTTCAAGATCCGTGCCTCCGCCGTGAAGTGTTCTTCTCGCGAAGTGCCTATTAAGAATACCTTACAGGTCAACTTCTGTCAAGCACATTTTTTGATTTATGCGAAAGTTTTTTTCTCGCTTTTTTGTGCTTTCCGAAGGCTCGATTATATTAGCACCGTGACATGGGTTTTTCAAGAGGTTTTAAGGCTGTTCCGGGACATTTTTTCTCAGGTCAGGAACTCCGTTTTTACAAGGGTTTCACCCTCGTATTCAAGACAGAGGTCAAAGGTCTTTCCTTTTCGCAAAAGATCGAACATTATCTTATCGCCTTCCCATACCGGAAGATCGTCTGCGCGATCCTTGTCGATCCATATGAGTTCACCCTCATCACAATGGTCCTTATCGGGCATCTTTTCCGTGGAAAGACTTGCCGTGTAAACGTGCATCTCCTCTTCCCCGTAGATATCGCTTTTGAACATGATAGTTCCTGCTTTATTAAGATCCTTAAGATCGTCCTTTGTCAGACCCGTCTCCTCATATATCTCACGGATGATACACATATCGGGTGTCTCGCCTTCTTCGATGTGACCGCCTATGCCGAGATACTTGCCCAGGTTCTGATCGCCCCTCCTCTTTTTGAGGATAAAGAGCCACTTATTGCCGTTCGAGATATAACAAAGAGTTGTCCTCTGAAATTTCATATCTTTTCTCCGATTGTCCCATTAATGAAAACGCATTTTTGCTATTATACCTCAAACCCCGGAAAAGGAGGCATATATAATGGAGTATATTATACTGGCAATATCGGTCATAATACTGGCCTTTTCGATCCTTGCCTACATTACGGCAAGGAAGACGAATAACATCATATCTTCCCGCGACGACGGGAGGGTCGATCTGATAAGAGAGGTGAAGGAGTCGGTCCGCGAGATGGAGGTCAATCTGGCAACTGTCGAGAGGTCCGAACAGGAAGCCTCCAGAAGACATGCCGAGAGTCTTAACGGCCTTACCAACCAGCTGATGACGGAAAAGCTCGGATCGATGTCGGCTTCTTTCACGGAACTTCTCAAGAGCGACAAGGATTCCAACAAGGCGATACTTGAAGGCAACAGCGCGACTTTGAGAAGCGGCCTTGACGTCCTTCTCAAGTCCAACGAGACAAGGCTGACGTCCCTTACATCCGCCTTAAACGAGAATTTCGCGGTGATGAGGAAGGAAAATAACGAACAGATAGAAGCTATCAGACAGACGATGAGCGAGAGGCTCGACAAGACATTGAACGAACAGTTCGAGAAGAGCTTCAGGAATGTCATCACGCAGATGAGCGACCTTCAGAAGTCCATGGGCGAACTTAAGGGGATATCGTCACAGGTCGGAAGCCTCGAGAAGACTCTGAGCGGCGTCAAGACGAGAGGCATAATGGGCGAAGTTCAGCTCAAGCAGATCATATCCGATATCCTTGCACCTTCCCAATATGAGATCGAATGTGCGACTAAAAAGGGATCTCAGGATCATGTGGAAATAGCGATCAAGCTTCCGGACAGGCACAGTGACGGATTTACTTATCTGCCTGTCGACTCGAAGTGTCATACTGACAGATATGAGCAGCTTCTGGACGCATATTCGACCGGAGACCGGGAACTGATCCTCCGGGCAAAGAAGGATCTTAAGGATGCGATAAGAAATGATGCAAAGACGATCGTCGGGAAATATATCGATCCGCCGGATACGACTTCTTATGCGATACTGTTCGTTCCATTTGAAGGAATGTATGCGGAGATAGTAAATCTCGATCTGATCGAAGAGCTCAACAAGATGCACGTTACGGTAGCAGGCCCCTATACTCTTACCGCAATACTTTGTACCGTCACGAATTACTTCCAGTCGCTTGCCATAGAGAAGAAATCTTCAGAGATCGAAGCGACTCTCGCTAACGTAAAGACTGCTTTCGGAAAGTTTGATGATACATTGACTACGGTAAGAAATAACCTCGATACGGCATCCAGGAATCTCGAGACTTTACATACTACAAGGGTTAAGGCTATTAACAGGGCGCTCCGCGGTATCACGGAGATCGACGAAGGTCCTCTGATGATAAACGACTGACTGTTATTCGAACTTATACTTCTTGATGATCCTTAATTCCCACCAGATCTTTATGGTGTCTGTAAACATCTTGAAGACATCCTTGAACTTGATCCTTCCGAAGGACTGGGCTCTGGTGAAATTAAGTGTTATGGGCATCTCACAAAGCTTTGCTCCGAGTCTTGTTGACAAAGCGAGCTGCTCTATATCAAAGGCAAATCCCTTTACTTTCTGGACCTTGGCAACCTTCTTTAATATCTCTGCTCTGTACAGCTTGATGCCGGTCTGCGTATCTTTGCACTTCAGACCGAAGAGTATCTTGAGCATGACATAGTAGCAGAAAGAGAACAGTTTTCTTGCAAACGGATAATCGACCTTGGAATCAGGATGCATCTTGGATCCGATGACGATATCACATCCCGTTTCCATCATCTTCTCGTAAAAGCCTCGGAGCATCTCAGGCGGAAGATCAAGATCCGCATCAAGAAATCCTATGATCTCTCCTGATGCTCTGCTCACGCCTTCGACTATCGCGCCGCCCTTGCCTCTGTTGACTTCGTAGATGCAGGGAACGATCCTCCTGTCGGATTCGGAAGCGCGGAGTATCTCGGATGCGGTATTATCCTTGCTGCCGTCATTTACGGCTATAACTTCAAAATCGGAAGAAAATGCACTCAGAGCAGTTACGACGATCTTCAGATTATCGTATATCTTCTCGCCTTCATTGTAGGCAGGAACGATGATGCTCAGTCTCATATTCTGTCCTTTCCGTTCATTGATCAATTAAGTTTAACACTTTTGACCGTTCAATCCTAGGACTATTTGCTCTCTACGATATTCTGCGCCCATCTGATCTTCTTGAGGAAAACTAAAGCTATAAGGGTCTTGAGAATGTCGGAACAGTTCGCACAGGCAAAGAGAAGGATCACGTTCAGATCTGTCAGATGTGACAGTAAATAAGCGATCGGCACGAACAGTACCCACTGGATTCCGCTGTCGAAGATGAATGTGAGCCATGTCTTTCCGCCTGACCTGATCGCAAAATAAGCCGAATTGCATATTCCGTAAAACGGAATGAAGCATGAATGTACCAGGATCAGCTTTATCGCTATACTCTTTACTTCCGGTTCGGTCTGGTAAAATTCCGGGAAGAAACCCGAGCAGCAAGCCATGACAAGGCTTGTGGCGACGCAGATCACGAATGTGGTAAATACGAGTTTGCGGGTCGTTTCCTTTGCTTCTTCTATCTTATTTGCACCGAGCATCTGTCCGACTATGATAGCGACAGCCGAGCCCATTGCGATAAAGAATATGTTGAAGACATTGGATATCGAAGAATCGATCGATAGAGCAGCGACTGCGGAGATACCTCTTCTTGAATAGCACTGGCTGGCGACCGTGATAGACAATACCCATAATCCTTCATTGATTACCAGAGGAAGCCCTTTAAACGTTATACTTTTGAGAAGCGAGACTGACACCTTGAATGTCTTATATGCATGTTTGATGAACAGGAATCTGCCGGCTCTTATGTGCGTATAGACGACATTGATGGTACAGTCCGTAACTCTCGATATGACCGTGGCTATCGCGGCACCCTGTACTCCGAGTTCAGGAAAACCGAATTTACCGAAGATGAGAAGATAATTCAAAACGAGGTCGACGAGAACGCTTATTATTCCTGCTATCATCGGCGGCACTGTAACTCCGCACTCACGGACCGTAGAGGAATAGCACATCGATATCCCGAGGAACGGAAGACCTGCGAGCATTATAAGAAGATAATTCCACGAGGCTTTGGAAGCGGCAACTACATCTCCTATCTGGTCATCGGATTCATGCATATAGAGCGATATCAGATCCTTTCCGAAATAAAGGAATATCAGGATCGATATCAGCGTAATTACAACACATATGTACAGTTTCATCCTGAAAGCGGCTGCCATTCCCTTATGATCGCCTTTTCCGAAAAACTGCGCGCTGAAGATACCTGCTCCGGAAACAGCTCCAAAGCAGATGATCAGATATACGAAAAGAAGGTTGTTGGCGACGGAAACTCCCGTCATCTCGTTCGTTCCCATCTGGCCGACCATTACGTTGTCCAGAAGCCCGACCACGCTCGTAAGGGCGTTTTGGAGCATTATCGGAAGCGTGATGAACAGGACCATCTTGTAGAAGGCCGCATCGCCGATATATTTCTTAAGATTCAAAGTCATAGATTTCCCCCCAAAAAAATTCCCTGTCAGGTCATGCTCAACAGGGAAAGAATCTTGATCAATTTTTAAACCGTCAATTGCTTATGTAATCCATCGCCACTCCGAAAAGGCCGGTGAAGACCAGGATAAGGATGAGAACTATAGCAACGATATAAACACAAAAATATGATCTTGCAAAACTTCTTCTGTTGATGTTCGCAGGACTTATCGAGAACACGATAAGGAAGACAAAACCTACGACTGGTATCGCAAACAAAATCTGGAGCCAGAAATACTGCCATGCTGTCAACGGCTTATATTTCGGATCAGTAGGATAATTGCTCATATACTGCCCTCCTTACAATGATAAAGATATTATACTCAAGAAATCCGATAAATCCAGTATCAGTTTTTCCCCGAAAAAAAGGCACCCCGTAAAGAGGTGCCTTTGTGTTGATCAGTTTTCAGATCAGATTCCCTTCATTGCGGAAACGTAGTCGTCAAAGGTTATATCGTCGCCTTCCATGAAGCAGAGGAAGCATACGTTGTCACCCTTGAATGTTACATAGAAATCGACTCCGCTGTCGTTGAACTGGACGAATGTAACATTTCCATACTTGACTGACTTGCTGTCGGAAAGACCAACGTCAGAACCTACAAGAGCCTCAATGAACATCTCGATGAATTCATCAGAAGCGCCTTCGAGAACATCGATCTTACCGATGATATGGAAAGCCATTGAATAGTCATCACCCAATGCAAAGAAATCGACTTCTGCGTCCTTAAGCTCGTCAATGCTGCTGAAGTCAGCATAAGATGTAGGTCCCTGCGCCATTCCGTCAGGAAGCGTATACTGGAATCCGAAGTACTTGTTCGTATAAGTATTGGTGGATTCATCAAACTTACCGAGAGCGTCCGGATCAGGTGCGAGGATGTGAATGTCACCGTCAAAATCCGTTCCTGTAGGTGTAGGGATCATTGACTCTTCAACATATGTATAAGAACAGAAGTATGCGTTATCGTCACCGATAAAGAATTCGACATAGTAGCTGCCGCCTGTAAATGCATCCACACCCTGGTCCTTAGGAGTAATAGTTATGGTGTCTGAAGCACCGGACTTGAAATCAATATAATTCGAATAGATGTCATAGTAATCAGGATCTACAACATAGATATCGACACTCTTGCCGTCAAGCTCCGGAATATCAGCGAATGTATAGTCGAACTGGAGTGTGTCCGTATCGCTGTATGTATCCTTTGTCCAGGAACCGAAAACTGCATTATCATAGTAAACGAAAGTGTTTACATAGATGTACATGTCGATTGCATCATAGAAATCACAGATAACCTCGTCACCGTTTGTGAGGAAGATCTCCTCTTCGTCTTCGTCATAAGAGAATTCCATCTCGAGTTCCAAAGTGGAGTCAGCTGTTGCATTGTTGATAGCGTTGATCCACTGATCTTCGGTACAGCTGTCTGTCTGGAGTCTGTCAATGCTGATATAACTGATAGTTACAGGAACTGTAGCCTCATCATCATCTACTTCGACATCGTCCTCATTGATCTCATATTCGAAAGTATTGAGCCAGGCATCATATACATTCTTGGCATCTTCGTAATAATTCGTGTACGTAACTCTGTCTTTTGTCGAATCACTTACCTTGTCACAAAGAGAGATTGCCTTCTCGCCGTCAAACTTAAGAAGAGCTTTTGTAACTTCTTCTGCTGCATTGATGGCGTCCTTCTCGGAGAGAACTTCCTCCTCCTTCTCGTCATCATCCTTGTCCTTCTTGCTCTTCTTCTTGGAAGAGGTGAGGCTGTCACAACCTGCCATGGACAGGATCATTATGCCTGCAAGAAGCACTGACACAAATTTAACTGCTTTTTTCATTTTAAGATTTCCTTTCTTACAAAAAACCATCCAGTGTTCCAATAAACAAAAAATGCTTATCTCTAGTCATATTATCCTAAAGCGGCCTTTTTGTCACTTGCATATATACGGAAATATCACCAAATATCTCCTGAATAGAAGTAACTTGAGTCGCCTTCGGCACCTAATTCGTCGGATCTTTGCTGGTTTGCCTGGTCCTGAAGGTCGGAAAGATAATTCTTGAGATCGTCCTCCGGATCTCCTCCTTCACCTTCCTGTTCGTTCTGGGAATCGGCACCCTTGTCGTTATCGCCGCCGACCTGATCCTGGCCTTGGCCGCCGCCTTCACCGTCATCGGTTCCGCCGCCTTCACCTGATCCTCCGCCGCCTTGGCCTTCTTGGCCTTCGCCGCCTTCGCCTTCTCCTTGGCCGCCGCCTCCGCCGCCTTCGCCTTCTCCTTCACCTGAGCCTCCGCCGCTCTGCTGCTCCGGATCTTCCTCGTCAGTCATGGTAATGACTGCAAGATCAGGACCTGTGGCAAGAGTTACATATTTGTTGTCGGCTACTACGGCACCGTTTTCGATGACGAACTTGATGTCCTGGGCTTCGGTATAGCCCTTAGGCGCTTTGTCTTCGTGAAGGGTATATTCTCCGTCGACAAGTCCCGTAATGGTCGTCATGGTCTTGCCCGTTACAAAGCTTACGCCTTCACCGCTGTTGGCTTCGTTAAAGTATGCATCTTCTCCGAGGATGACGGATTCTTTGGGAATGACGACCTTTTTACCGTTAACGTCAACACCCGTAAGAGTCAGGATGGCTCCTTCGAGATCCTGCTTTTTGGTATCGACCTTCCTGATGTTGACATCAGTCCTGAAGAGAGCGTCCTTCATTGTGATGACCGCATCTTCGGTATCGGTCCTCTCGACGATAGCTTCATTATCGCCCTTTAAGACCTTGCAGTGAATTACTTCGAAAGTAACATCCTCGGCTACGTCGTATCCCTTCGGTGCTTCGACCTCGTGGATCGTATAGGTTCCGTCAAAGACCTTGTCTACCAGCGTGTTTGTCCTGCCGGTGACGATAAGGATTCCTTCGCCGGTGAACTTTGTGTCAACGGAAGCGCCTTCGCCCAGAGTAATGTCAGCCGGTTCGATCTTGATCGGATCACCGTTTTTATCGACGCCCGTGATCTGCATCTTTGCTCCGGGGATAATGCTACCGTCATCGGCATCCGCCTTGATGAGGTTGAACCTGGTGGATGTGATATCCAGAAGATGGAGCTTGTATTCGACTATATCATCATAAAGGCCCTGCGCGTCCTCATATTCGCCCTTACCGTCTTCTCTGGCAAAGTCCTTTTCGAGAAGGACAGCCTCGGCTTCCTCAAGGCGTGCTACGTAGGTATCGAGATTCCTGTCATCGACATCCTCCTCGTTTACCGGGAGTGTCATGGCAAGAGCCTTGTTGATGCGGACTTCGCACTCGGAATCATCCGGGATGTTGTATGAGAGAGCCTTGTCGAACTGGGCGATCGCCGAGTCGTAGTCTCTCTGCTTGAGATAATTCGTGCCGAGGTTATAAGGTTCCTTCCAAGGTTCCATGAAACCCAGCCATGCAAAGTCATTTCTGTCGAAAACGTTGTCGAGCATCTTCTCGTTGACGACCTCGTTGCTGAAGAAGTTCAGTCCGTAGAGCATCAACATCAGAGTACACGTGACACCAAGTGCATATAATATCTTACGCATATTATCACACCTTTCTCTTGAAGTAGAAGAAGTCCCACAGGAGCATTACTGCCAGGGGAGGCAGGAAGTAGTAGTAGGTCTCGGCCTGTGCTACTTCGACGCTCTCTTCTTCCGTCATTTCTACGTTTTCCATTATTCCATTTATTATGTCGTCAAGATCGCTCGTACTCTTGACGTTAACATAACCTACATTCATATCTGAAGCTATCTTGTTCAGATTTTTCTCGTCGAGCTTCGAGATGCCCGGAGTTCCGTCCGAAGTGACCAGTTTGCGCTCTTCGAGACCCTTTGCGGTACTTACTTCGATCATCATCTCGCCGCCATTGGGTGTGCCGAATCCCAAAACGGCACCGCCGTTTATATCTTTTGCTATATTTCCGTATGTCTTTACCTTGTCGTCCTTGTTGTTCTCTCCGTCACTTAAGAAGAAAACATAAACGTTCGTATCTTCCTTGTCACGCGCTACCTTGACCTGATCCTGTATGACATCCTGAACAAGGTTGAAGGAGCTTCCCTTTGCGTATGTCTCCTGGGGAGGTCTTACCGTCTTGATCATGCTCTTGATGTGTGACGGGTTATTCGTATATGTCGACAGGACGTGCGACAGGTTGTCGAACGTGATAAGTGAGAAACTCGCACCCGGGAGATTGTCTATCAGGTATTCGCAGCTCTCCTTTGCAACTTCCTGGCGCTTCTGCCCGTCAGGCATATCGACCGCGCACATACTGAGCGTATTGTCCATTACGAGTACAACATAAGCATTGATCTTAGGACTTCTTATTACATGGTTCTCATCAGGGACCATGATCCTTAAGTTGATCGCGAAAAGGAGGATCACGATTATGATCTGTCTTAAAAACGGGATAAGCCCCTTGCGCTTAAACAGAAGGAGCACGACGCAGATGATCGCCATAACCCATATCGGTAAAATAGGATTTACTGTCATAGGCCCTCCTTCCCTTAATGCTTCGCAAGCTTAGTGAATACCATCATAGCGGCCGTGCATCCGAGAAGGACCAGAAACGGTGCTCTGACGACTTCGTTCTCTTTTACGACAGGTTCCTTGTTAACGTAAGTCTTCGTCTCACGTTCGATATCGGCAACGATATTCTTGCAGTCACCGGACATACCGTATTCATAGAACTTGCCGCCCGTGTTCTCCATGGCTTCCCTCATCTCGATCCTTCGCTTGGTGTTCATGTCGCGGATACCTACGCCGTAAACCTGAACGTTGTGCTTGACACAAAGATCCGATGCTTCGGAAAGAGTGATAAAAGGCGTTCCGTTAAGTTCGTTATCCGTAGAGAAGATAACGAGCTTTGTTCTCTCCTCCTCACCGTCGAGGTCCTGGAAGTCAAATACTGCCGAAGCAAGTCCGTCACCTATGAGGGAACTTCCGCGGAATTCGCTTCCTATGAGCGTTCCGACAGTTATGTAGTCTGAATAGCCGTAGTAGGAACCTGACCAGCGCTGTTCGAGCTCGTCTTTTACCTTGTTCAGCGTGTCGGTGATATATTCGTAGTCATCTGTCAGAGGAACGAGAAGGACAGGCGACGTATTGAAGATTATAAGTCCGAACCTCTCGCCCTTCATCTCGTCGACGATGCCAATGAGCTCGTCTATGAGGTGCGCATTGAGGGAGTCGACCGACGATGAGATATCGATACAAAGGAAGATATCTCTCGTATAGTTCTCTTCAACGACTGTCTCCGTCCTGTACGGTCTGGACATCATAAAGCATGACATGACGATACTCAGACAGCACATCATGATCATCATAAAGGTCAATACCTTGTAAGCCACCATCTTGCGCTTGAAGAACGGCTCCTGGCTCACATAGAACGCATTAGCAACCTTCTTGCCCTTCTTGAACTTACCCTTGGCCCTCCTGAAATGTATGAAGGTCAGGATGAAGAGCACCGCGAAGACAGCTATGGCGACATATAACATTATCTTATATCTTATTTCCATTGCTCTATCACCCTCTTCGTCTTCGACATGGACTCGACAAAGTCACCCCGGCTCATCTTTGCAAACTCAGGATTATAATATTCGGCAACAAGTGCCTCGAGTTCCGGAAGATCTGCCGTCCTGATCTCATCCAATGTATAATTCTGTACCTGTATCCCCGTCGCCTCGAAAACAAAGTGTCTGATGATCGAACTCATCTGCTGGAAACCTTCACGCAGATCGATCTTCTCACTTGTGAATTCAGCTCTTAAGCTCTCGAGCTCGTCGAGATACTTGCGCTTAAGAACACTGATGTCAAGAGGCGGTTTACGGACAACAACGGGCTTCGGCTTGCGCTTTTTCTTCTTCTTGTTAAGGAAATAGTTGACGATCGCATAACCTATGATGCCCGAAATGATAACGGCCAATATGATCATCGGCCATATGGCATATGAAACAGGGTTCTGTACGCCTATATCCGTCCTCATTATCTCTTCTCCAGTTTATGTCTTGCCAGAAGCTCCGTTATCTTAACGGCAATGTCATCCGTATTATCGAACTTCGACCATACGATGCCGTTCTTCTTGAGCTTGTCGGAAGACTCTTTCTCTATCTGTTCCTTACGCTTTGCTTCGCGCTTCAGGAGCTTCTTATCCTTCGTGAAATAATCAGGAAGGAAGTCGAAGGTCTCGACATCATATACGATGCTGCCCGAAGCATCCGTATCGGAAATGTCTATGAGAAGGACATCATGCATCGTCGCAAGTCTCTTGAAAAGGGTATCGGAAATGGATCTTTTACCTTCCATGTCCGTCACGATGATGACGATCATCCTTCTTCTTATGTTTCTCATAATGTAGTCCAACGCTCTTACGATGCCGGATTCATTTCTGGGAGTTAACGCCTTGTCGTAGGCCTGCAGTATGTTTTCGATATTCATGAGGCCCGTCTTAAAAGGGAAATACTGCATCGATCTCTCTGTCGAAAAGACGGAACTGATATAGTCGCCGTTCCTGCTTACGAGGTACGCGAGCGTACCTGCGGTGTAGAGCGCGACGTCCTTCTTCTCCGACATCTTGCTCGTATGAGCGAGCATCCTCTTGTTCGTATCGAGAACGAACATGATATTATGCTTTTTTTCCGCAATATATTCCCTGACAAGAGGCGTCTGGCTCCTTGCCGTTGCTTTCCAGTCGATGTCCTTGACATCATCGCCCGGAACATATTCTCTCAAATCATCGAAATTAAGACTTCTGCCCTTGTATACCGATATGTAAGAACCGTCGAGTATGTTCGATGTCGGTCTCTTGGTGCTGATCGTCGCCGACTTTTTGAGGTTGGACTTGATCTGCGATATATAATTCAGTCTCATGGTGTAGGTACTGTTGCAAGGATAGCATCGATGAGCTTCTCTTCCTTAATGCCGTCAGCGATGGCAGAGAAATTGAGCATGATCCTGTGTCTCAGGATCGGATATCTCATGACCTTAACATCGTCAGGTGTTACGTGGCCTCTTCCGTTGATCAGGGCAACTGCCTTGGCTGCTTCCATGAACGCGATGGCGGCACGTGTACTTGCACCCATTGCGATATACTGCGCAAGATCAGGTGAAAGGACCTTATCGGCTTCACGTGTTGCTCTTACGACATCAACGATGTACTTCTTGATCGAATCATCGATATAGACTTCTCTGCACAGATTCTGAAGGAATACGATATCCTCAACGGAAGCGACATTCCTTACGTCAGAGAAGACGTCCTTCTCGATACGGTTTAAGATCTCCATCTCGGCCGGAGCATCAGGATAATCGATGGTGACCTTAAGAAGGAATCTGTCCTGCTGAGCCTCTGAAAGGACATATGTACCTTCCTGCTCGATAGGGTTCTGTGTAGCGATGACCACGAATACGTCAGGAAGACAGTACTTGTGACCGCCGATACTTACAGTCCTCTCCTGCATGACCTCGAGCATGGCGCTCTGCGTCTTGGCGCTGGAACGGTTGATCTCGTCGAGGAGGAGGAAGTTGGCGTCTACAGGACCTATCTTGTCCTCAAAAGTATTCTCCTTCATGTTGTAGATCTGTGTACCGATGATGTCACTCGGGATGAGGTCAGGTGTACACTGGATCCTCGAGAACTTACCGTTAACGGCCTCGGTCATGACCTTGGCAGCCGTTGTCTTGGCAAGACCCGGTACTGATTCAAGAAGGATGTGTCCGTTGGTGATCATTGCTACGATGAGCGAGAATCCGAGGAACTTCTGTCCTACGACCTTGCTCTCATAATACTCTCCGAGACGGTTGATAATGTCTACGGCTCTCTGCAAATCTTCATTCTGAATTTCCATTATGCATCTCCCTAATTTAAATATAATGATCAACTATGTCATAATATCATATCGCAAACAAGATTTACAGATTATTTTGTTTTTACTGCATTTTTACCTATCTGACAGTTTCTTTTCAAAACGGTCCTTACAGGTGCTTATGGGCACGTCTGTCGGATATTCTCCGGTAAAGCAGGCACCGCAGTAATCGCAGGACCCGCATATAAGATTTTTGAGCTCGTCTTCAGGAAGATAGCCTAAGCTGTCGGCACCGATATATTCCGCGATCTGAGGGATATCATACTTACAGGCGATGAGGTTTTCCTTCGAATCGATATCCGTTCCGTAATAGCACGGATTGGTAAACGGAGGTGAAGAGATCCTCATATGGACTTCTTTTGCTCCGGCCTCCCTTAAGAGATTTACGATCTGGCCGCTCGTCGTGCCTCTTACTATGGAATCGTCGATCAGGACGATCTTTTTGCCCTTGACGGCTTCGCTTATCGGGTTGAGCTTGATCTTGACCGCATCAAGTCTCTCATCCTGGCCCGGGGATATGAACGTCCTTCCGATATATTTGTTCTTGATAAATCCGATACCGTAAGGGATGCCTGACTCTTCGGCATATCCGAGCGCTGCATCGAGTCCCGAATCCGGAACGCCGATAACGACATCCGCATCGACCGGATGGGTCTTCGCGAGTATCCTTCCGGCCGTCTTCCTGGCCTCGTGGACAGAAATGCCGTCGATTATGGAATCAGGTCTTGCGAAGTAGATATATTCGAAGATACAGATCTTCTTATCCTTGGTATTGCAGTGGCTCTTGTCCGACTTTACGCCGTTCTCGTCAAAGATCAGTATCTCGCCCGGCTCTACGTCCCTGATGAACTTGGCGCCGACTGAGTTTAATGCACAGCTCTCGGAAGCGACGACATATGTGCCGTCCTTGGTCCTGCCGTAGCAAAGGGGTCTGAATCCCCTGGGATCTCTTGCCGCAAGGAGCTTGGTAGCGGACATCAAGACGAGGGAGTAAGCTCCGTCGAGCCTGTCCATGGCCTTGCTCAAAGCCTCCTCGATGGAAGGAGTATTAAGTCTTTCCTGAGTGATTATATATGCGATGGTCTCGGTGTCGCTGGTCGTGTGAAAGATCGCACCCTTAAGCTCCAGCTCGAGCCTTAATTCATAGGCATTACTGAGATTGCCGTTATGTGCGAGGGCCATCTTGCCCTTCTGGTGGTTTACTTCGATCGGCTGGCAGTTCGCTCTGTTCGTGACGCCCGTCGTTCCGTATCTGGCATGTCCGACAGCCATCCTGCCGTGCGGGAATTTCCTTAAGATATCCTTGCTGTAGACTTCATTGACAAGTCCTAAGTCCTTGTAGGAAGAGAACACTCCGTCATCGTTGACCACGATACCGCAGCTTTCCTGTCCTCTGTGTTGAAGAGCATAAAGACCGTAGTAGACCATGCTCGCAAGATCATTTACCTTATCGGAATACAAGCCGAAAATACCGCACATAAAACGCACCTCCGTACGGAAATAATATACTTGAGTGTGTGCGGAATTTTAAACTCGGTTTATGCTGTGAAATTTATTGTTTTCTGACTACTTTAAAGGGAGGATCATTCCTCTGCCTTCTGGAATATGCCCATGGCAGGATGGCTGTCGGACATGCCAGATACGGAACGACGGGCGTCACGAACAGAGCGAACTGCCA
>JAILNZ010000160.1 GCA_024691135.1 Clostridiales bacterium | reverse complement strand
AATCTGTTGTGATCGTGCCTGATGCAGTACCTTACTGGTCCTTGGTGTATGTTTTCGAAGATACGGAAGGAAACTTCGCTGTTACAGGTATGTATGTGCCTTCGTACAGTATCTCGGACAATGAGGTATCGGTTCAGGATCTGCCTACGGAACTTCTACCGGGCGGATGGTCCTGTCATATCGAACAGGATGTTGATACAGAGGAACTTCTTGAGACAGCCTTTCCGGATACCGAGGAATATGATCTCTCATTGTATTCTCCTGAGATGCTCCTGGCGACACAGGTTGTGGCAGGTACGAATTATGCAGTTCTCTGTAAGGTTCAGGGAGAGAAAAAGGATACGGCTCTATGGACGGTCGCATATATCTACAAGGACCTTCAGGGCAACACGGAACTACTGAATATTGCCATGCTTGATATCGGTGCCATATACGGACCTCTTGTGTGGAACGGATCCTGATATTATTTTCTTCCCCGGGCGATCCGGTTAAATAATTTCTTGAACCATATAGGGAAGGGGTCTCTCAGAACTACGTCTTTTATCATTTCCCAGAAAGCGTCACAGGCCTCTTCTTCAGTATCATATACGACCGTATTCGTCTTCTGACCGTGCTCTCCGTAGAACGTCTCCCACTTGCCGTCTTCACGTTCCAGCAGGTTGAAACGCTCATCGTAATTTCCGTCTTTTCCTATGCAGATAGCATTATGATCGAGCTTTTTTTCGACGATCTTTTCTTCCAATTCTTTTACATTCATTTTCATCATCTCCCGTATTGCCTTTTTATGACCAATGACATTATATCACCCGGGGACGCGTTTGGGGTATCGCTCGTCTATCCTATAGCCGATGACCGCATCAGACGGTCAAATATAAGGTTTTGGAAGGAATTATGTATATGAAAAAGAGAACTGTTGTCTCGATCATTATGGCAGCATTGATGCTGACTTCCTGCGGTAAGACACAGGTCGTATCAAATGATGATACTTCAACTGATGCGACCACCGTTGAAGCAACCACAAAAGCTCCTGATAATGAAGTAACAGATAATGAAGATATCACAGATACAAGCGAATCTTCACAGGAATACTCTGAGGCTCCGGGACTTGACGGAGACATGGTAGTTCCCGGTGACAGCCAGTACAAACTTTTAATGGAAAAGATCGATGAACTCGAAGAAGAACTGCCGGGAAGAACCTATTCGTTTGCAGCAGGTTACGGAGATACTTCAGTCTACTGGTGCCTGAATGCCTCAAGAGGTGATAAGAACGAGGTCTATTATATCCGTGACGGCGAGGTCGTGAAAGCGGCCGAATGGACCATCAATCCCGATTATTACTCCGGATTTTACTATAAGACCATCAAGTCATTCCCGCTCCTTGTCGACTCTGTTCTCGGATATTACGCCTATATCGGTGCCGATCACCTGGACTTCGAGAGCAAGCTTCCTGACGGTATATATAGCGGCAACATCCTGGGCTTCTCCGATGATTACAAGTATGTATTTATCGAATACGGCGATCACGTCAGGGTCGATTCTCAGATCGCCGGGACTCTCGAGCCCGGCAACAGCTTCGACGTCATTGGCTTAGGCACCCTCACGGTAACCGGCTATAACGAAGAGACAGAGACATATACCCTTGATAACGGCATGAGCTTATGTAAGGGCGGCCTGATGAATGTATATGATGACGAATGGTATATAAACGATAACGGTATTGCCTATTCTTTCCTTGACGGCATGGTCGTACTTGAGATCGACTCGGGCTGCCCTGTCATTGAAGGTTCCAATTCACAGGACGAGAATACGTTATCGGTACTCTCGGATTATTCCGGCCAAGGCTTCGAGAACACCTATTACGCGAATTACTTCAAGGACTTTAACGGAACTTCTCTCGACAACAACAACTGGCACGAGACATCCTGTTATCCCGGCTACCTGACCGAATTCAAGGTGTCCGGCAACATCATCCGCGAGATGAAGATCGAATACTACTACGGAATCCAATGACCGGAATAATCCGGTCCGTCAATGGGGTGTCTCAGATCAGATTTGAGACACCCTTTATTCTTATCTCAGATATGATTTATGCTCAGTTTTGGTTATAATACTATTCAGGACTTTTAAAAGGAGGATAACATGGAAGACCAGATGATGATCAAAGCGACCGGACTTTGCAAGAGTTACGGGCGTAAGCCGGTCCTTAAGGATGTAAACTTCACTATCAACAAAGGCGATATCTACGGACTCGTCGGAAAGAACGGAGCAGGTAAGACGACCATAATGCGTATCCTTACGGGGCTCCAGGAACCGACCGGTGGCTTTATCGATTTCGGTTACGACAGGAGAAAGCTGGGATCCGCGGGAACCCTGATCGAGATGCCGTCAATTTACGCGAATCAATCGGCAGAAGACAATCTGAAATTTCAATACCTGAACCTGGGCCTGAAGTTCGATAACTCGATCAAGGAGATACTCGAACTCGTTGGACTTCAGAACACGGGCTCTAAGAAGGCAGGCAAGTTCTCGCTCGGAATGAGGCAGCGTCTCGGCATTGCCATCGCCATGGTAGGAGATCCCGAAGTTCTGGTACTCGATGAGCCGATAAACGGCCTTGACCCTCAGGGCATCATCGAAGTGAGAGATCTTCTCCTGAAGCTCAATCGCGAAAAAGGAATTACCATCGTCATCTCGAGCCATATCCTCTCGGAACTTGCAAAGCTTGCAACGAGATTCGGCTTCATAGACGACGGCCACATGATACGCGAATGCACGACTTATGAAATCGAGCATGCGGGCGAGAAGCTGATGATAATCAAGTGCGACAAATTGCAGGAGTATAATTCCCTCCTCAATGCAAGAGGCTTTACGAGCGAACTTATCAGCAATCCCGACAAGGTCACGATCCACGGCGAAGTCGACATCATCGATATCGCAATGATCGCCAGGGATGCTCAGATAAAGATCACTGATCTGAGAACTGTTGAGACCAACCTTGAAGAATTTTATGTTGATGTAGTGGGAGGTTCTCAGAAATGATCCAGTTATTGAAATTCGAATTCTACAGACTTTTAAAGAGCAAGATATCATGGATCATCCTTGCGGTAATGACGGTGCTTCCGGTTTTGGCCGTAATAGTAATCTCTCTTTTCATTAAGCTCGGCAACGAGGATAGGATAACCCCTGATGTAGCAAAATTCATGACATGGTTAGTCATCTCCTATTTCTACAAATGGGTGCCAATGGTCACGGCACTTTTTATTCCGATCTTTACCGGCAGGAATTTCAGAGACGGTTTTATCCGCAACATGATAACGGCCGGCCATACGAGATTCCAGATCTTCGCATCTGCCGTAATATCCAAAGCAGTTTATACGGCCCTTCTTTGTACCGGTTATGTTCTCGGCGGTATTCTCTCGCTTCTTGTCTCACCTGTGCCGGTTAACTTAAACGGCGGTGAAATGCTCTTAAGAGCATTAACATTGATGCTGTCCGCCGTTGCCACATCGGTCCTTTATACGACCCTTGTCATGGTCATAAGGAACAAGGCTGTACCTATAATACTGTCAGTCCTTTTTGTAATGTCCTTCACCGTATGCGGACTTTTGGCCTCCTCATTTTCATACAACCACAAGATGGTCAGACAGTACTCAAAGATCTGGACAAAAACAGCTAGAGAGAACGGGTTCGCTTCAGAATTTGACGAAGATGGTTATTTCAATGTCGGCTGGTACGCCGGACATCCGCTTTTTGTCTTTACGAATGCGTCCATGGAAAACGAGTTCATGTTCACCTCGAGCAGTCTCGTCTCGGATATTAACGGAGCAACTTCTTACAGCGATGAGATATCAAGAAACAATTTTAATTCCGTCAGCAGCTACTTGTTCTCCAAAAACGCCGGTATCGTTGGTAACGAAGCTATCAAAAAACACGTTGACGGCGCATATGTTTCCGTCGAGAGAGCCGAACTCGAGTACAACATGAAATCCGTTGTCTGGATCATGATATACTTCGGAGCAGGCTACGCTATCTTCCGCAAGAAAAACATCTTCTGACAGTTGGACCTCTTCCCAACGCCGCCGGGCGTGATACGGAAATTAAGCTTAATAACTTACGGGACTGCCTCACAGCATTTTGATTGATTGCCGGGGCAGTCCTTTTATTTTGCCCTCTGTGTAACATCTCATCTTCTTTCCTGTCTTTTGTGGTATAGGAGGTACTAAGATGTTTAAGTTCAGAAGATCTGTTGTTTTGGTCTTATCGGTTATGACTGCTTTCATGATCCTTACCGGCTGCGGCACTAAGGCCGTTGACGGAACGGCAGATACCGGAGAAGAGACAACACAAACTGAAAAGATCTTGGAAACAAAAAAGACAGTATCACATGAGGATATACCGGAAGAAACATATGCCGGTATCTTCGCGGATGAAACGGTCGAAGAAAACGGCCTGGCAGAAGGTCTCAGATACAATATTACGGAATCGGTCATGATGGGGGATCATTCGGAACTTTCATACTGCCTGTTCAAGGGAGAACAGGGTGACCTGCCTTATAAGCTCGTGGTAACGCCTGACGGAAATGATCAGGTTTTGAGCGTCAAAAATATTCTTTATGACGGCTACATCGTCGTTGTCGTATTAGAAAAAGATAAGCTCGATCCAAGTGAGGTGAAAGACGGGGAGTACCGCTGCTGTGCTGTGGAATTTGATAAGCTCCCTTATGATTTCTCGGTGATCATGGAAGGCGGCAAAAAGCTGGAATGCAGTTATGCTCACATTGACGGTGAGGAGATTGATAAGGATTATTACGCGCTGTTTGTTGGGACCGGGAGCAGCGTTATGTACAGCACATATGTCTATAAGATGGAAGACGGCAGATACAGATACTTAAACGTTACAGACGAAAACGACGGGAGGAACGCAGGTTCAGATGAGGTAATAAGGGGCCTCGGAATCGTAAGCACCAAGGAGGAGATCATCGGTATCGCAGAGGGATCCGGATCCTGCGGGATCGTATTGTTCCCTGATGACGATACTATATACGGTCCTGATGATTTTCTCGAAAAGAATGATTAGCGTCCTGAAAAACGCTGGAAACAAACAAATGTTTGTGTTACTATGAGGGCAGATAAGTTTGTTTCAAGGAGTTTGAAGGCGTATGGACAGGGTATATCTGGCGATAGATCTCAAGTCGTTTTATGCGAGTGTCGAGTGCGCCGCGCGCGGACTTGATCCGCTCGATACAAACCTTGTAGTGGCAGACCCTTCAAGAACCGAGAAGACTATCTGCCTAGCCGTATCGCCTTCGCTCAAGAGCTACGGTATAGGTGGCCGCGCGAGGCTGTTTGAGGTGATACAGAAGGTCGATCAGATCAACAAGGAGCGAAGGTTCAAGGCATTGCACAGGACTTTGACGGGCAAGACCCATTTTCATTCGGAGCTTGTTTCCGATCCTTCTCTCGCGGTGGATTACATAGTCGCGCCGCCCAGGATGGCGCTCTACATGGAAGTAAGCGCGCAGATCTACGGCATATATCTCAAGTATGTTGCTCCCGAGGATATCTTCGCGTACTCTGTCGATGAAGTATTTATAGATGCGACGGGATATCTTAAGACATATGACCTGTCAGCCCACGATTTTGCGAGAATGCTGATTCGGGATGTGCTTAAGACGACAGGGATTACGGCGACTGCCGGCATAGGTTCCAATATGTATCTTTGCAAGGTCGCGATGGACATAGTCGCGAAGCACATTGAGGCCGATAAGGACGGCGTCAGGATCGCGGAACTGGACGAGCAGAAGTACAGGGAGACTTTGTGGACGCATACGCCCATCACCGATTTCTGGAGAGTGGGACACGGTATCGCAGGGCGGATTGAGAAGTTCGGGATCTATACCATGGGCGATATCGCGAGGTTTTCATTGAACCTGAAGACGACGGAAGTCTTATACAAGATCCTCGGAAAGAACGCGGAGCTCCTGATCGATCACGCCTGGGGCATCGAGCCCACGACGATAGAAGATGTCAAGAACTACAGGCCTTCGAATAACAGCCTGTCGTCAGGCCAGGTGCTTCAGGAACCGAAGGACTACATGACGACAAGGCTCATCGTGTGGGAGATGGCGGATGTCCTGTCACTCGATCTGGTGGATAAGGGACTTCTGACCGATCTGATCGTATTGACGATCGGATATGACAGGGAGAGCCTCAAGGTCGCGGAGTACGGCGGCGAGGTCACGACGGATCATTACGGGCGGGCAGTTCCGAAGCACGCGCACGGCACGATCAATCTGAGGCAGCATACGTCTTCGACCACGGAGATCACAGAAGCGGCGATGGAACTGTTTGACAGGATAATCGATAAGAGCCTTTTAAGCAGGAGGATCGGTATCTGTGCCTGTAACGTAATACGCGAAGATGATGATTCCGTAAGAAGAACACCCGAGCAGCTCGACTTTTTCGATATGATGGAGCCTTCTGAGGTGAAGGAAGAGAGGGATCAAAAACTCATGAAGGAGCATGCCCTTCAGGAGGCGATGCTCGAGATCAAGAAAAAGTACGGCAAGAACGCGGTCCTTAAGGTGAAGAACCTGAACAAGGGCGGTACGGCGATAGAACGCAACAGGCAGATAGGCGGGCATAAGGCATGAGAGACTATAGTGACATCATGGATAAGAGAAGGCCTTTGTACCCCGAGTTCCCGCCGATGCCGGTAAGTGACCGGGCGGCCCAGTTCTCGCCGTTTGCGGCGCTTGTGGGATATGATGATGCGGTGAAGGAGACGGTCCGCCTGACCGACCGCAGGCGCGAGATGTCGGAAGAGGAGATCACGGACCTTAATCTTAAGCTCGGGATATTAAAACAGAGGCAAAAGGATTTGCCTGAAGTAAAGGTCACCTATTTTGTTCCTGATCTGAAGAAGGAAGGCGGAAGTTACCGAATCAAAGCGGGAAAGGTCAGAACCATCGACGGATTTAACAATGTTATAGTCTTTTCGGACGGGGAAAAGATCAGGATAAGCGATACATATGAGATAGTGTTGTCCTGAGTTGCCCGGGATGTCTTTGCCTCAGTTGTTGAGATAAAGGAAGTTTTAGATTATCATAATGAGAGGGATAATGATCTGAGATAAAAAAGTCTTGGGGCAAATGGGCAAATTATTATGAAGATCAACGAAAAGGATAAGTATAAGCTCCCGAAGAGCAGAGTCGTGGGGCCTGTTATCGCATACACACTGGTATTTCTCATTATTCTTGGTACGATCTACGCGGTGGTAAGTATCCTGGAGGATTATGTCTTTAATGTAAGGTCGGAGTCTGATATGGCGGAGATCAAGGCTCTCGGAATACTCTATGATACGGGTTCGGAGAAGCAGAGAGAGGAGATCTTAGACAGGCTCACCGAACAGGGCAGGGCCTATCTTGTGGCTGATAAGGACGGCAGGATCTTAAGATCCAACGGGAAGATCACGTGTGAAGGATATGATCCTTCGGAAGATCAGATATCTGATGCCGCGATGATGGAATTTTTCGAAGAGACCAAGGAGATAGATGCTGAGACTAATGAGAACCTCATCCGGATCGGTATCGATGTGAAGGCGAATAATACGTTCAGGCTCGATGATTCTGAGCAGAGGATATCCTCCTTCGGGTTTCTGGTGCGCCTGGGGCTCGATAATGCCGACACCCTCGTGGATGAGAATGCGACACAGATGATGGTTCCTTACTGGATCGCGACGGGCCTTGTGGATTCCTCGCAGGTACTCATAGTCAGGAACGAACTTCCGATCAACGGCAAGGATTATCTCTATCTGATCGCAGGTGTCGTGTTGTCGATCATTCTGGCGGTCTTCCTCTTTGTCATCATGATCATAAGCGTCATCAGGAACCTCCACGCCAACCGCAAGATGAAGAAGATCATGTTCAGGGACAATATCGCTCCGGGCCGTAACTGGCTCTGGTACGTCGTTCACGGCAGGGAGATACTCCTTAAGCGCAGAAACGCCGCGAAGACCTACGCGATAGTCGAGCTGGTCTTCATAAAATACCGTAATTACGTGCTCTGTCACTCGGTCAAGGAGGCCGAGGAACTTCTTCGCAAAGTAGCGGAGGTGATCACTTCCAAGCTCGGCAAGGGCGAGCTCTGTGCGCACAGCACCTCGTCAGGTCTTCCTCTGCTCCTCGAGGTCAAGGGCGAAAACGACGCCCGGGAGCGTCTTGAGGACATGATCAGATATCTCGAGGAGATCCCGTCGCCTCATACGCTCTCTTTCAGGGCCGGAGTATACCTCGTGACACCTTCGAAGGAGGACAAGTTCGACGCTGACATCGACCTTCTCTATAACAACGCCTGCGCCGCAGGACTGTCGATCGCCGATAATCCGGATTCGGGAATAGCTTTCTTTGACGACAAGCTCGTCGAGCAGGAGAAATGGATCGACACCATAAGCGAGAGGCAGCAGGGCGCGATCGATAACGAGGAATTCCTCGTCTACTACCAGCCGAAGTATGACCCGCGCACTGACGAGCTCATGGGAGCAGAAGCGCTCGTCAGGTGGAACACATCTGACATGGGACTGATCCCGCCTTACAGGTTTATCCCTGTTTTCGAAAACAACGGCTTCATAACGAAGATCGACCACTACATGGTCTCACATGTGGCACGCGACCAGAAGAAATGGCTCGGCGAAGGCCGCAAGTGCGTTCCTGTCTCGGTCAACATCTCACGCGCGCATTTTTCCGAAGACGATCTCGCCGATCAGATCTGTTCTCTGGTGGACAAAGAGGGTGCTCCTCACGAACTGATCGAGATAGAGCTTACGGAGAGCGCTTTCTTCGATGACAAGAACGCGATGCTCAATACGATCAACAAGCTCAAGTCCCACGGCTTCCTAATATCGATGGACGACTTCGGCTCGGGCTATTCGTCACTTAACTCGCTCAAGGATATGCCGCTGGACATCCTCAAGCTCGATGCGGGTTTCTTCAGAGGCGAGAACACCGATCAGTCGAGGACCGAGATAGTTGTATCGGAGGCGATAAGGCTCGCCAAATCACTTAACATGAAGACCGTCGCAGAGGGCGTTGAAGACAAGGCCCAGGTCGACTTCCTCGCATCCGAAGGCTGCGACATGATCCAGGGATACTATTACGCCAAGCCGATGCCGAAGGAGGAATTCGAGCAAAGGATAGGGGCCGTCTCAGAAATCGATGAGACAGCCCCGCAGGTCTGAGTTTGAAGTATGTCAGGTGGCAAACCCGGCCTCGATCATCTTCATTGAAAGAATAGCGGTAAGACCGAAGATTATGCCAAATACCAGGCAGGTTCCGGTGCCGTAGATATTAAGGGCAAGTCCCGTTATGGACTTGGCTCTCCTTATGCCCAGTTCCCCGGCCTCTTTAAGAGAAATGCTGCTCACAATGATACCGATGGTCCCGATCACGAGACCGATGATCAATATGACAAAGAGTGTCGCGATGTCAAGAAGTGCTCTGAGCGCCAGAAACGGAGCATACGGGATAACGATTGAGAAAACACCCAACATGAGGCCGATACCCTGCTTTCCTCTACAATCAAACATAAATGATCTCCTTCAACCTTCTACTCCTTCAAACTCAACGATGATGAATTGTAACATTACAGCCGCGCGGTATAAACGCAGCATTTTATATGATAGACCTTTCTATTTCCGAAAAAGGATCTTAAGCTTGAGCTTCTTCCGAGAGTGCCATGAGCTCAGGATCTGCGAAGTATACACAGGCGTAAACCTGCCAGACATCTACTTCTTCATTAGGTTCGAGCTTTCTGACGTATGCATAGCACTCGCCATATCCCTCACCGCACTTGATCCAGTAACCGAGGCTGTCTTCCTCGATCTCAGGCTCGTATTCAGAATAGATCTCCGTCAAGTACTGACAGAAGAAATCATATGCATACTGTGCGCGGTCAGCGTCATATACCCAGAGCAATACGTCGCCGTCTCCCGGCCTTGTCGGGTTCAGATAGCTCTCTTTATATCCTACAACAGGCTCATCTGAGATCAATTCGCCGCCGTCGTCCGTCTCGTAGTTCCAGTATCCGAAGCTGATCATGCGGTCTTTGCCGTCGAGATAATCTGCCGAACCTTGCCATCCGTATTCAAAATCATACGTATGAAAGTTACTGAATAACCCGACTTCGATAGGTTCTTTTCCGAGAGCGAGGACCACCTTGTCGCAAGTGGTATTCACGTCATCACCTAATTTGGGTTCACATGAGATAACGGCATCGATCAGCTTTTTCAGTTCCGCATCATTTGTTGTATCGACATAATACTGTATGCTTGCCCAATACTCGTCGGTACCGAACTCAGGCGTGCTGTCAGCTGAACCGTTTTCTCCGCCTTCGTTTCCTCCTGCTTCTCCCGCATCACCGTCGTCTTCATCGTCTTCATCATCTTCATCTTCCCGGGCGGCTTTGCCGTCCTTTTTCGAGCGGGAGTCACTTGAGCCGTTTTTGCCGCAAGCACAAAGTCCGAATATCATGGCGCCTGCGAGCACGATACATATCAGTTTTTTCATGAGTTTTTCCTCCTCCTTAAACAGATTAGTTACATTATAAGGCTTTCCGTTGCCTATTAAGTATACGAGAAGTCCGGACTTTGGATTCTTAATTCGGTCATGATTCCCATTTTTGAGCGGGGATTATGTCTGTGCGGAAAGATAATGATAAAATATAAGAAAAAACGGGGAGGCATACCATGGGACAAGGATATGTTTTGAAGTGTAAGAACTGTGACTACAAATACACGGCAATGACCAGCATCGGGATGCTGTTCCCGATCGAATACAGGGATACGATGAAGGACATAAGGGACGGCAAGCTCGGCGAGGAGTATAGAGCTTTTGTCGATGAGAATCCCGATGCCGTTGTGAACCTGGACCGCAAAGTCGGCATATGCGATAAGTGCGGCCGCATCGACACACTGATGGAACTGTCGCTATATAAGCCCCTCAAGCCTTCTTCGGAATACCGCGAGGAAGAATATGTCATGCCGCTCGAACTCGAAGAAGGCTACATCAAGTGCAAGGACTACGAACACAGATGCAGCTGCGGCGGCAACATAAGACTCATCTCGCTCGAAGATGAAGGCGACCTCGATCTTCTTAAATGCCCCATCTGCGGCTCAGCGCTTGAGATCTGTCAGGACAGGATCCTCTGGGATTGACGTTATACTTGAAAGCGGCTTCGCCTGATCTCGCGTTCTGTAAAAGATTTACAAGAAATCGCCCGTATTTGGTCAAGTCCATATTAGTGTGTAAATTCGAAATCCTGCATAATGTAGTACCTTAAGCTACTAATATCTCATGGTGTTGCCTGTCAGCTATTTCCTGAAACTCCTTCGTTATTAGGGACTCCATTGATTTGTATCTCTGTTC
>JAILNZ010000005.1 GCA_024691135.1 Clostridiales bacterium | reverse complement strand
ACCTTGTTTACGAGCGTGAACTTTTCCGGGTCCTTCATGAACCGGATGAACTTCCACGTCATCCATGACACGAGGAGTGCCAGGACCAAAACCGAGATCTTGTTCAGGTTCCAAACGAGGATAAAGTTCGTGATGATATCGGCGATCGTAAGTATGAGTACAAAACGTGTCGCCTTCTTGTAGCCGAAGAGCTTGCTGTATGTCGTGTAATCATTCTCGTCCTTCGGCGCCTTGATCTTTCTTGAGACCTCCCATATGAGAGCCGGAAAATAGAGTGTCCAGAGCGCCATGATGTTCGTCAGCGTAAAGAACGGCAGGTCGTATTTTATGACCGTAAATGAGATGATGTAGAGGTTGATGAATGCCTGAACCGGATTATGCGTCACGAGCGCCAGAGGAAGGCTCGGCTGTATCTTCTTTTTCTTGAAGAACCACTTGCTCATCAGGTATCCGTAGATATATAAGATCACGAAGAAGATGATGCATTTTCTCATGAAGATGACGTTCAGGACGACCGTTATGATCTGAACTACTACGCAGGCGACCATGACATCTTTTTTGAATACTCTTCCGCTCGGCAGGGGCCTGTCCGGAAACAGCCTCTTGTCCGTCTCAAAATCCTTGAGATCGTCCGCGATCCTGAGCCACAAAAGGAATGCGAAGACCGTCCACGCACCGACGGATTCCTGAATGCCGATCCTGAACTGATCCTTCGTAACTCCCAGGTTCAGAAGGATTATGAAATGTATCTCGAGAAAAACGATGATGCCGAGTATAAGTCTCGGTATGATCGGATAACGTTCCTTGAAGTAGATATGAAGTCGTTTCAGCATCTTGATGTCCCTATCCTCTCGCCGTATCTGACCTTGGTCTCTATCCCGGCTGAACTTTGTTCCATAATGTCTTCATCAACTTCGATATTATCTCCGGTAATGATTATAACAGTCGATCCGCCGGGCTCAAAGTAACCCTTCTCCTGCCCCTTCTTAAACTCCTTGATGTCATGATCAACTATCTTTCCCACCAGGAGCGCACCGACTTCTATCATGATGACCATGCCGAAGTTCTCCGTCTTAAGGACGCTTACCTGTCTCGTGTTCTCCTTATAGATCTTATGGTCTCTCGAAAAGGAACTTACCGTGTGAAGTCTTCCCTTTATCCTTTTTTCCGATACGACCTTCCCGTCATCGATAAAACAGTATCTGTGATAATCGTCCATGCACAGCCTGAAGACAAATGCATGTCCGCCCTTAAACCCTTCTGTATAAGTCCCTCCCGTTATCTCGTCGAGCGTATATTCCCTGCCCTTGATAAAAAGCTTCGTATCTTCGTCTATCCCGTACATGAGAAGCTTTGAATCCGCGGGTGATATAAAGACATCTTTTCTCATGCTGAACGGTCTTTTCTCCGGCCTTATCTTCCTTACGAAAAACTCATTGAAGCTTCCGTATTTTTCCTCTTCAAAATCGCTCATGTCGATATGATGCTTTTCGATAAAACCGGGTATCTTTTTAGCGGAGCTTTTTCGAGAATTGATACTGCCATAGATCCCTGATACAAAGTGCGACACGGCGAGCCGAAGGAGCAGTCTTCCGATAGCATTTTCATAGAGGAATCTAAGCTTCTCCTGACCGTACTGATCAGAGGTCTCATATTCTTTTTTCTGTCTGTCGTAGACCTTCATATCATCCCTCACAAAAAGACCAGATAGACCGTGAGCATGACGGCCGCGAGAAGTCCCAATATCCCGTACCAGATCCCCTTCGGCTTGGGGATCTTTATCTTAAGGATCTGAAGGATCGAGACTAATACTGTCACGCCTTCAAAGACATACTTGAAGATGCCCTTCGGAAGCGGCACCTTGAGAAGATAGATAAGTGGGAAGATCAGTGCCGAGAAAGTGACCGGAAGACCCGTATAGAACTTTACCGCCTTCTCGCTGTCGGCAGTCGCGATGTTAAAGTATCCGAGCCTTGCGACACCGCATATCGAAAACAGCATGAAGATCGGAAGATCCCATATGCGCTTAAGTCCCATGGCGATAAAGATGCATACCGGAAGAGCTATAAAACTGATGACATCAACGAGCGAATCAAGTTCGATCCCGAACCTCTTCTCCTCGTCGGTCCTCTTGCATCTTCTTGCGACCATTCCGTCAAAGAGATCACAGATACCCGCCATCATCAGACAGCAGTATGAATATGTGATCTTGTCCGCGGAAAACGCGAGGAAGATTCCCGCTACCGCGAACATCGCCCCGATGTATGTCAATATGACCGACTTGTTCCATTTGCCTATAAACATATCATTCACCGTCCGGTATCGTTACCGTTCCGTCAGACCCGTCTATCGTTATGATCTGACCGTCCTTTATCCTGCTCATCGCATCCTTGCAGCATACTATCGCGGGGATTCCGTATTCCCTTGACACGATCGCGGCGTGACAGAGTATACCGCCGTACTCGGTTACGATTCCCGACAGTATCGCGAACTTCGGTGTCCATCCCGTATCCGTAAATCTCGTTACGAGTATGTCGCCTTTTTGAAGCCTGTCGATCTTCGTAAAGTCTTCGATGACTCTCGCGGTTGCCGTGACCTTGCCGTTATTTGCTCCGAGTCCCCTTATCGTATCTCCCGTTTTTCCCTCGTCAGTTTTCTTTATGTCGTGACCTATCTCGTTGTCGCTTATATAGTTCCTGAATGCGTTATAGTAGAATCTGTTTTTCTCTATCAGATCTCTTAAGTCTTCGCCTGTCTTTTTGTTTTCGGTATAGTCCCAGAGGTCGCCGACCTTCAGGAACCAGACATCTTCCCGGGATCCCAGCACTCCGTCTTTTTCGAGCTTTTGGGCGTACTTTACGGTGTACATCCTGAGCATGTAGTAGAACCTTGTGGATACGTCCCTGAATTCTTCTCTCCACCAGAGCATCTTGCGCATGTTCTTGACCTTGGAGGAGATCTTTTTATACTTCGATTTTGATACCCTTTTCGAGATGCCATCGAGGATGTCCTTATAGACCTTTGTGCCTCTTTCCTTGTCTTCGACGGGCGAGAACGAATCGTCCAGAAGGACCATGTCCTTTACCATCGCGATCAGGACTTCCGGCTCCTCGTAGTAGCACGGATAAGTGATGTCGAGTTCCTTGTCGGAATGATATCCGTAATCTTCGATGAGCTTATTTACCTTCGGCATGAAAAAGCCTTCGCTTCTAAGTTCCTTCGCGATCGTTTCCGGGTCATTTTCCTCCCAGAAATTCTTTGCTTTTTGATCTTTTCTTATCTCCCTCGTGATATCCCACATGTCGTAGAACGGCAGGAGGTGGGAGATGTTGTCGATGCTTCCGAGGAGCGACAGATACTCGCTCTCGCTCACGTATTTAAGAAGGCTCTCTTTATAGAGCGACTGGTGGATCGTGTTGATGAATATCTGCCAGAAATAAGTCGTCTCGCTCCTCAGGTATGTTTCCTTCGTGATCTTCACGAAGTCCTCTTCAATGCTTCTGATCTTACCGTTGTCGAGCCGGTCCTTATAACCGTAATAAAGATCGAGAAGCTCGTTTTTATACTTTTCCGAATTCTTCTTCCTGTCGTCCAGGAGCGCCTTCTGCTTTATGATGATCGGGATCATGCGGAACAGGACCTTCGGTGTCGGCGAAGTAACTTCCCCGTCGCCTTCGTAGTTTCCTGCTATGCCGTATTCGTTATCGAATTCCCTCTCCTTATATCCCACGATCCTGCTCATCGTCTTCTTGACCGCGGACATGTTCCAGTAGCATCGGCCGTAATACATCTCGCCGAGTTTTTTGGGGAGCTCGTCGTCTCTTAAGATCTTCGAATCGACGATGAACTTTCTTAAGGAATATTCCCAGATATATTCATAGAGACTCCACATGTACGGTGTGCAGACAGTCGCCGAGACGCCGCCGTCCTTGAAGTCGGCCGTCGTCCACATGTCGTCTATGCCCGTATAGCTTATCTTCGTTATCTTTCTCGACTGGAGGATATAAAGTACGTTGTCCTTCAAGGCGAACTCGATGTCGCACGGATAGCCGAAATGCTGCTGGATCGAAGAGAAATTTTCCGCCAGATCTTTCACCTGCTCTTCTGTGAGGAGCTTGTTTCGGGGGTCCCTTCCGACTTCCCTTTTCTCATACCAGTCGTAGTGATATCTGTCGGGGACCGTCTTTCCGCTTACTATGTTCTCGCCTAATCCCTCGGATACTTCGATGAGCATTATCTTGTCCCTGCCCGTCACGGGATCTGTCGTAAAACAGATGCCGCTTAAGTCGGAATCGACCATCTCCTGAACGACAACTGCCATCTTAAGGTCTTCGATATCGATCGTCCTGTCGATCAGATAGCTCAATATAACCTCACCGAACATGGACTTATAGCACTCTGTTATCTTCTGCGGTATGTTTTCGCGCGGTGTGTTAAGAAAAGTATCATACTGCCCCGCGAAAGAAGCCTCGTCCAGGTCTTCCTTGATGCCGCTGCTCCTTACCGCGTAGAGCTTATCATCCGAAGTGAGGGAGTTGATCTCATCCGTTATCTCTTTGTCCAAAGACACGCCGTCAAGAAGTGCCGATATCTTTTCCGACACTTCCCTTATGTTATCCTTCGTAAGCGTCATGAGGATCTCTTTGATGCCGCTTTTTACGGGCGCGACCGTCTTGTCATAGACGTCGCTGTCGAGCACGAAGCCGTCAGGTACGTTGATGCCGCACCTTCTCATCTCAAGCAGGAATCTGCCCTTATTCCCCAGTTTCTCATTTCCGTCTTCCCTGCCGTCAAATCTGACTATCATCGTCCTACCCCTTAAAACATATTTTTACGCAGCCTCATGAAGTACAGCATCATGTTGAGGAACAGATGTGTCAATGAACCGACCAGGACGTAGAGCAGGTATAAGCCGATCCCCAGAGGGTAGAACAGCCATACCACAAGTGCGACGCCGAATACGGAATCCGCCTGATCCAGACACACGAAAAACACCTTCCAAAAACCTTTCTTGGTCTTGCCGGGAGTTACGTCGATCCTTCTTTTGAGGAAACTGTTGGGAAGCTCGAAGAGCGAATAGCCCAGCCCCAGAAGAAATCCGGTCAGAAGGTTATATAAAAACGTGTTGTCATGCTGCTGATAGAAAAAGTCGAGGTCTCTTAAAGTGCCGTTTCCGAGGACCAGGCCCCAGAGAACGGAAAAAATCATATTGAACAGAACGTATCCCAAAATACCCTTCCAGGTCTTGTTGTCACCGAATATCCTCTTGCCGTCCGCGAAGTTTCTTCCGAAGTCGACCGGCTTCGAGAGCGCCTTCAGGACCGGAAGTTTACACCATATCATGACAACGATGCCCGCAAGGATCGCCGGAACAAGTGTTATGTACATCATCAATATGTATCTGACCATTTCCTACCTCTACTCACCTATCGTACCACAACTGATGCGGTTTACTACATATTATCACCGATACTTTGATAGTCAAAGTAATTTTGCGGCAATTCTTCGCCTTCCTTTTCGAAAAGGAGCTAAGGGCTGAAAAATAACATTGTTACAGACATGACAAAGCTGCCCCGAAAGCCTTCGGGACAGCCCTGCGATATAAAACAACAAACTTCCTTGGGATATCCGTTGTCAGCGTGCTGCGAGGAACGTGACCGCGCCTGCAGCTTCTTTTATCTTTTCCATGTCAGGCATGTTCATGACCGTGTAACCGATGCCGACGCTGAAGAGTATGAACGCGATGACCCCTGCGATGAGGATCTTAAATCCGAGCCTCATGCCCGAAGGCTCGAGACCTTCCGAGATCTCTCTTTGTCTCTTTATGAGATGTGATCCGATGACCAGAAGGATCGGTGCGATGCAGAAGAATACCATGAGGGACGCGAGTGTCTGGCCCTTCGAAGTCTCAATGGCAGCTGCCGCCTCTTTTGCCGCTTCGGCCGCATCATCCCCGCCGAGATCACTGAGCGTTGACATTAAGTACGCGAATCCGTTATTGAGGAAGTGGACGAGCCATGCAAGGACGAAGTTATCCCTCTTGACGATAAGGTAGGCCGAGATGCCTCCGAGGATCGCCGTGTTGATGAACCTGATCGGATCCATGTGAAGAGCACCGAACATAAGTCCTACGATAAGGATGATGACCCAGTCTCTCTTAAGGCTTCTGAAGTTGCTAAGGATCGCGCCCCTGACGATCGCTTCCTCACAGATAGGGGGAAGGACGACGGTAATGATCAAAGATGCGATCCATGGTCCCGATGTGATGGTCTGCATGGAATCTATGACTGCTTCATAGACGTTCGGGAATAAGATGGCGGTAACGTATACGGACATCATTCCGAACATAAGTCCGCCTGCCCACATCATGGCCGTTCCGAAGAAATCCCTTACGGTTATCCCCTTAAGAGGAAAAACTTCCTTCACAGGAGTCCTGTTTATGAAGCAGCAAATGATTGCTGTCAAAAGGAGCGTTCCCTGTAAGACGATCATTCCCAACAGCGTTCCGAGCTTTACAGTAAGAAGTGATCCGCCGAGTATTATGGCGGCTGCAACGAAGAAAAGTATTATACCCTTCCAAGGTCTCCATTTCCTCTGGTTAGTAAGTTGTTTTGCCATGTTTTTCATGCCCTCCGTTGATCAGTAAGTTGTTTATGATCAAAGATTACTTCCTCGATGTTAAACAATCATCTCGATAATCCTAAGATGTCATACAGAAATCATAAAGAAATGTTAAAGATGATCATTCGCGGTCGACCGTGACCGAGATGTCATAATCCTTCCCCGTCTCCTTCAGATGCCCTTCTATAAGGCCCTTAAGCTCGCTGTCGGAATGCTTGTCGTCATAAGGCACGAGGATCTCAAAGATGAGCCTTTTACAGTCCGTCTCCCTTATCAGTCTGAAATCGTGGATACTTATCTTTCCGTTAACGGTCTTAAGATATCCCTCCAGACAGGACCTGACGCCTAGCATCTCCTGATCGTCCGTCGCTACCGGATCGACATGGATCGTGACTTCCGAGGCAAAGCCCTTCGATACCAGATCTTTCTCTATGATATCGATGACGTCATGGACCTTGACGAGCGGGACATCGTCCGGCATCTCGACATGGAGTGACACGATCTTCGTGCTGTGTCCGTACTCGTGGATCCTTATGTCGTGAACCCCGAGGATGCCTTCATTGGATCTGACCTCCTTCTCGAGCTCCGCGAGGAACTCCTTGTCGGGAGCTTCTCCCAGGATCGGCGCTATCGTCTCCTTGGCCGAACGGACACCCGAGATCACTACCAGGATCGCGACCAGCGCTCCCGCATAACCGTCAATATTGATTCCGGAAATGAGCATTATGAGGACCGAGATGAGAGCTACGCCCGTCGTTATGCAGTCGGCCCTGGAATCCGTCGCGGTCGCCCTCATCGCCTCCGACGAGATCTTCTTTGCGATCTTGCCGTAGAAGACCGACATCCACAGCTTGATCACGATGGTAAGCGCCAGAAAGACGATCGTAACTATACTTACGTCCAGTTCTTCCGGATGGATGATATTCGATACTGATTCCTTGAAAAGTTCTATCGCAACTGCAATGACCGCAGCGGATACTACAAATCCCGTTATGTATTCGACTCTTCCGTGACCGTACGGATGTTCCCTGTCGGCAGGCTTGCCGGATATCTTGAACCCGACAAGGGTCACCACGGAAGAAACCGCGTCGGAAAGATTATTGACCGCATCCGTCACGATCGATACCGCGCCCGTAACAAGCCCGAGCACGATCTTGGTCGAAGCGAGTATGACATTACAGATGATGCCCACAACGCCCGCCAAAAGCCCGTACTTATGCCTTTGCGACGGGTCTTTGACAAACAGCCTGATCAGTAATTCCGACATATCTTTGCTCTTCTTACTCCGGTGTCGCTTCGCCCGGAACGGAATTGTCCGTGAAGAACAGTTCTACGGCCAGAAGCCCGTTTCCGCCTTCTTCGGTATAATCGTAGTATTCGACCCTTATCTCACAATCATTGCCATATTTGTACAGATGGTAGAACGAATCCTCATCTGCTACCAGATCACCCGTCTCGAACGGTTCTCCGCACACATCTTCAAGCTCGCTGTCAGCTGCTTCGACAAGAGATCTGACTTCGTCATCAAAACCCTTAAGATCGTCAAACGACGATGTGAAGAAGTCGTCGTTGCTGCAGTAAAAGCTGATCCTTCTTACAACATCGGTATCGGGATCGACACCCACCGATACTTCAAGGAAACGGTATTCCCCCGTATAGAGCCGGGTATAATAAAATTCGGTATTTAACTTAAGTCCGAACCACTCCTCCTGGAACTCGACGGGATCTGCAAGCTCCGTACCGAAGTAGTCTTCGATCATCTGAACGGCCGTAAACTTATCCTTGCCCGTGGCATCATCCATGAGCTGAAATAATGAGCCCATCGTATTGCCGGAAAAACTCTCTCTCTTTTCCTTTATATCTTCCTTATCTCCCTTTGTCTCCTCAATACGGTCCTTCGAACCCTTATCCTTTACTCTTCTGTCCTTCTTACTTTCACATGAACAGACTGAAACCAGGACCGCTGCCGACATCAGTAATGCCGCTACCCTTATCCCTATCTTCATATCATTTCCTCCATAAACTGACGTACCCCCGTTTTCCGTATCCTTTTTTCGAAAAACAAGGGTACCATCAGGCAATCTGGTGGAGACGATGGGACTTGAACCCACTACCTCTGCAATGCGAATGCAACGCTCTCCCAGGTGAGCTACGCCCCCATACTGAAAAATTATATCACCAAGCTTCCCGAAAAGGTATTACGAAGACCGCATCTTCTTTAAAAACCGTCAAAAATCCGTTATAATTGACTGATAGTGAGGTATCTGCCTATGAGAATATGTGCTTTTATCGGAGATATGTATCGCGACTATTCGTCGGCTGTTATCAGAAGCCTCATGGAGCGTGCCGTCAAGAACGGACACCGTGTGGACATTTTCGGTAACTGTGCCGTATCGAGCGACAATCCGCTTCACGCCGAAGGATTGAAGAGTATCCTTAACATCCCGCCGCTTCATGAATATGACGGAATAATCCTCTGTTCCGACACTTTGCATCACGCAGGTCTCAACAAAGAGCTCCTCGATAATCTCATGTCGGCTTCCGACATCCCTCCCGTGATCAGCATCAGATGCGACGAGGAAGGATTCTATAACATCGTCCCGGACAACAGGCTCATCATGTATGACATCACGAAGCATGTCCTCTCCGTCACTAAGAACGGCGACATCGGCTTCGTCGCCGGCCGTGACGACCTCGTCGACTCGAAGGAAAGACGCGCGGGCTTTGAGGACGCGATGCACGAAGCGGGCTACACCGTGAGCGAAGACATGATATTCCACGGCAACTACTGGATCGACCAGGGTCCTGCCACGGCAGACTTCTTTATCCGCAAGGACGGAACGCTTCCCGAAGCTGTCATCTGTTCCAACGATTATATGGCCCTGGGACTTATCGACGAACTCATGGACAGGGGATATAAGATCCCTCAGGATGTCATGGTCACGGGCGTCGACAATCTCCCGCCGGCTCTTAACCACATCCCTTCCCTCACGACATCGGACATCCCGGAAGACGGTCTTGTCGATAAGGCGATCAAATGTCTCGAGGATATCAAGGAGGGAAAAGAGGTCGATTTCTATATGACCGTCCCGGGCAGGCTCTTTATCAGGGAGAGCACCGGCGGAACGACTGAGAGGGACCTGACTGCCGCCTATCACGAATTCGATCTCATACAGAAGACATACTTTGACCAGACTCTCGCCTTCGTAAGGCTCAGTTCCGATTATCAGGACGTAATGTCCAAGGACGACTGCGTGCTCCTGACATTGCAGAGCATCATGGCCCTGAAGATCTTCAAGAAGGGCTTCATCTGTATGTACGGCGAGAACGACCGCTCCCTCGTCGGAATGTTCGACACAAAGGACAAGAAGGCATGTGACATCTCCTTCCCTATGACTGACCTCCTCCCGAAAAAATACAACGCTGATTTTTCGGGCGTAAGGATCTATCTGCCTATACATTTTAAGAACGAAGTTTACGGTTATGCCGTCCTGGAGATGGACAGCAAGATCAAGCGTTTCTTTGACGAGAGGCTCGAGTTCATGCTCCTTCTTCTCGGCCAGTCGCTCAACCGTCTCCGCCTCTACAATAAGCTCTTTGAAGTAAGCGACGTCATGGACCTCTATATAAGGGACGCGCTCACGGGCCTTTATAACAGGAGAGGCTTCGAGAAATATCTCTCGAACATCCTCGACAAAAAGAAGGAAGGCGACGGCACGAAGCTCGCCGTCGCGAGCATCGACATGGACGACCTGAAGTCGATCAACGACAACTTCGGTCACTCCGCGGGCGATGAGGCGATCATCATGATCGGCAAGTGCCTCCAGAAATCGATCAACAGGAACGAGTTCGTGGCCAGGATGGGCGGCGACGAGTTCGAGGCCGTTCTGTTCCTCGATAACCCGGGCAGGATCGGCCAGTTCATAAGGTCGTTCAGGAACGCGATCAAGGAAGCCAACAAAAAGCTGAACTACACTCTGAGCGCGAGCATCGGTACATGCGAAGTCAGCGACTGGAGCACTCTCATGGAATCCATGAACAAGGCTGACAAGATCATGTACGTCGAGAAGAGGACCAAAAAGCACAGGTAAGATTAATAAAGCGTTCAAAAAGAACAAAGATTCTAAATAATATTTGTGATATAATCTAAGGGTAATGAACATATAAATCTTTAGGCGGAAAGGACTTGGGGAAGTCCTTTTTTCGTCAGTTTGCGAGGACCACGGTATGTTCACTTGGAATTTTCAATATATGTCGAAGTCAAGGATCGCTGATACTCTGAATCAGCTGATGCTTTCCGCTCACAGCGGCGACATTTTGATAAGGATCCACACTTCGATCCACAAAAGGGACGAAGCCGTTGACCTTGCGCGCTTTATCAAGGACACCATGCCCGAAGTAAAGATCTTCGGAACCAGCACTTCCGCAACGATCAACAGCGGCAAGCTCTCGCAGAACCAGTGCGTCATCTCCATATCTCAGATGCAGGGCGGAACGGTAAGGACCGCCGTCAGCCCGACGCTTGATGCTGATAACGTCCCCGTCCCTGCGGATGATCTCTGCAGGAAGATCGATGAGGAGCTGATACGCGCCAACACAAAGCTCCTCCTTACTTTTTCGACGCAATCCTTCAGGAACATCCTGGAGTTCGTCGACAGGACCAATTCGTACTTCCCCGAAGTCAAGATGATCGGCGGCCTCGCCAACACCCCGGAAGAAGATCAGGGTTTCCTTTTCGATGAGAACGGGTGGTATGAGGATGCCCTCATGCTGGCCGCGTTAAGCGGCGACGACCTCGAAGCGATAACGTCATACACGACGGGCGCCGAAGTCGTCGGCGACAGCGAGGAGATCACCGACAGCGCGGGCCCCTGCATCCTCAAGATGGACGGCGTCAGCACGCTCAAGAACCACAAGCTCGTCGTGTCGGACACGGATTCCAAGTTCCATAACCTGTTCCCTTACGTTTTCGAGGAGATGCCGGACATACCGGTCTATCTCAATTACGCCGAAGGAAAGAGCCTGTCGGAACTGTTCCCTCCCGAAGATCCTTACTACAGGGAAGCCTTCTCGAAAAGGCCCGACATCGACACCGGTAAGAAAGGCGAATATATCTACGCAAACAGCAACATTCCTTCCGGAAGACGCCTCACCCGCGCCTTCATCTACGACAGAAAGATCCTGGCCGACAACAGAAAACTCTTCCAGGACATCGAGAGCTTCGAAAAAGCCGAGACCCTCTTCGGCTACACCTGCGTCGTCAGGTCCACCATCTACTCCAACTGCGTCAAGTGGGAGCTGTCGGCCTACGAGAACACCAACATCTGCGGTTGCGTCACGGTCGGCGAGATCACGAACTCCAACGGCCGGAACACATTCGCCAACTGCTCCTTTGTCGTCGCCGCCGCAGGCGAGGAGAAAACGGCACAGGAATATAATCCCTACGCCTTCTCAAGGACGGACGCCCTCGCCGAAGACAACCTGGAACTTCTGGACTACCTCATGGATATCGGCAGCAGGCTCGAGGACACGGAGAACAGAAGCAGCGCGGAAAGCCTCCGCAAATGTATCGGCGACTGCGAGCTCAAGCTCCTCTATTCCGACACCGACGACGTCCTGAACGAAGCCGCCTTCAGCCTGGACATCAAGACGCGCGGCTACGACAGGATCTGCTACATAAACGTCTTCAACGTATCCGACATGAAAACCGTCTTTTCGAAAAAGGAAGTGCAGATCACGAGATCGAGCCTCATAAACAAGTGCGTCGGTTTTGCAAGGCGCAAGCACTACCGCCTCTACCTTATCGACGAATGGCTCTTTGCGGTCGGCGCGCCGTCGCACATGGTGTCCCTCCGGACTTTTGTGACGCACATGGAGGAGCTGCAGAAAATCCTTTTCGAGAACTCCAAAGAGACGATAGCGATCGTTCCTGGCTTCTGTATCCTGGACGGCTGCACCATCGACAACATAAACTCCGTCTACTCCGCGGCCCGGGTCGAGATGGGCCAGAGGAACATCCAGTTCTACGTGCGCGACGCGGAGGACAACCGGCTTGACGAGGAGAAGATCCGCGAGCACTACCGGATGGTAAACGTCATAAACTACGCCATCGCGCACGACCAGATAATCCCTTACTACCAGGGCATCTACGACAACGAGCAGAAGACGATCCACCACTACGAATCGCTGATGAGGCTCAAGGACGAGGCCGGGAACATCTACTATCCCGGAAGCTTCCTCGAGGTCGCACGAACCTTCGGGCTTCTTTACGACAACATGTCATCGATGATGATCCACAAGGTATTCAACACCTTCCGTCACGTCGAAGGCAAGAGCGTCAGCATCAACCTGAGCCTGCGCGACATCAAGAACCGCAAGCTCGTCGAATACATCTACGACTTCCTGAGGACCGCAGACCATCCGGAGAACTTTGTCTTCGAGATCCTCGAAAACGAAGATGTCGACGACTATATCGCGCTCATCAAGTTCGTCGATACGATCCACGACCTCGGCGGCCTGATCTCGATCGACGATTTCGGAAGCGGCTACTCCAACCTGCAGCACATCGCGAACATCCATTCCGACTATCTCAAGATCGACGGCTCCATCGTGCGCAACTGCTGCAACAGCAAAGAGTCCGAGAACCTCATCGCACTCATCGCCGACTGGAAAAGGATCAGTTCGAAGGACATCAAGATCGTCGCCGAATTCGTCGAGAACAAGGAGATCCAGGACCTTCTCCTCGGCTATTCCATAGATTATTCCCAGGGCTACCTCTTCTCTAATCCCAAACCATTCACGGAGGACATGTTATGATCGACAAGAGCAACAAGAAAACCACGGTCGGGATCCTGGTGGACGATATCTTTTCCGACTTCGCCAAAGACATCATCCACAGCGCGATCAACGCGATCCCGGACAACAGGGACATCCGGATCGTGGTCTTTGCAGGCAAGTACATAAACGAGAACATTCCCACGGCTTTCGACTACCCGTACAAGAAGATGTACAACACGATCTACAAGCTCGCCGAGATCTGCGAGATCGACGGGCTCATCATATCCCTCGGCAGTATCGATCCTCACGAAGAGAACCTTTTCCTGAAGAAATATCAAACCACCTTCGAGAACATCCCCAAGGTCATCGTTGCAGCCGAGATCGACAACTTCATCACAGTCAACTACGACAACGCGATGGGCATCAAGGAAGCGATGGACTGCCTCATCAACATCCACAACGTGACCAACATATGCATGCTCGGCGGCCGTCCCGACAACGGCGATGCGATGAAGCGCAAGAAGATCTTCAAAGCCTGCCTCGCCGAACACAACATCCCATACAGCGAATCCCAGTACATCGATACCGACATGTCGATCAACTGCTTTGACGAGGCCGACGAGCTCCTCGAGAGAAACCCCGATTGCCAGGCAGTCTTCTGCGTCAACGACGCCGTAGCCAGGGGCCTTTACCAGGCAATGGAAGAGCGCGGCAAGGTCCCCGGCAAGGACATCCTCGTATTCGGTTTTGACAATACTCTCATGGCAGGCGAGATGATGCCGTCACTGTCTTCGATCGGCGCCTCCAAAGACATCCTCGGCCAGAAAGCACTCGAACTCATCCTCGACCTTCTGGACGGCAAGGAAGTCTCTTCCGCCCTGCTCCCCACAAGTCTTTACGGCCGCGAATCCTTCGGCTACGAGATGTACGAATACTCCACCCTCGAGATGAGCAACATCGACTCTGCCTTCATCTACAGGATGTTCGATGACTGCTTCTACAGATACAAGAACGAGAAGATCAGCAAGAAAGAGATTAACCTGAAGCGTCTCTTTTTCGAGATCGCATCAAAGATGCTTGTCGCCATGAAGCGCAAGTACATGAGCCTGGATGAGTTCAACGAACTCAAGCTGCTGATCGAGATCTTTTTCGAGAACGGGATCATGGAATACACGGATACGACCAAGCTCATCAAGAGTATCGACCGTCTTCAGGCGAGCATGAACGTCATGGTCAAGTCGCCGTCGGCAAACGTCATGAACAACCGTCTCTTCTCCTACATGAAGGACCTCGCGCTCCGCTACGTATCAACGCAGCTCCACAAAGAGCTGACGCGCTCCAACAAAACGCGCGATTACCTGGTCCAGTTCATGATCAGCGGCGTCGATTTTACTGGCAAGGAAGAGGACAACATCCCGCGTATCCTCCGTTCATTCGACAAACTAGGCCTTAAGAACGCCGCCTTCTACATGTACGAGAACCCCGTCTTCCTGGGCGGCCGCATACCGAAAGAATCCGACTTCCCGACCTCCATCGACCTGCGCTGCTCGATCAAGAACGGTGAACTTTACATCCTCCCGAAAGAAAGAAGGACCACGCCCGTCGAGTACATGTTCCTTCGTGATGAACTCTCATGGGACTGCAACGGCTACGTCATCTTCCCTGTCTTCCACGGAAACTACATCTACGGCTCCCTGGTCTGCGAGGCGACGACTGACATCTACGACCGCGGCGAGTTCATCGCGGGCCAGATCGGCAAGACCATTTTTGCGGCGCTCCTCCAGCAAACGAACAATGAACAGTAACCGCTCCTAATTGGGGGCTTCTTTTTCGAGCAGTCAAAGAGCTTCTTTTCCGATCTCATTGTGATGCTTAAGTACGGTCATGGCAACAAGTGCCGTAACGGCCCCTATAGCACAGACGCCGGTTCCTATCCCGAGCATTGCTCCTATCCCGAGATGATCCAGGATCACTCCGCTTATGAGGTTTGAGAAGACACCTCCGACGGTTATCGCGCTCGTGACATACGCCTGCCCTTTTACCTGATCGGATTCCTCCATCGTCGAGCTTACATAATATGCGGCCGCCGGGATGAATACCGCGTAAGCAAACAACTGGAAGGACTGGCTTACATACATCATCACCATATTCGTCGCAAATATGAGTATGGCTATCTTGACCAGGAATGCAAATCCTGACATGACGAGGAGGCTTTTCGAGGAGATCTTCTTAAGGATAAGTCCTATGAGAGCCATGACGGGGAGTTCCAGTATGGCCTGAAGGAAATTCGAATATCCCAGTTCCGTCTCGCCGCCGCCGAGGTGCCTTATGATCTGGATCATAAAATCGTTGATCATGTTGTGTGCGAAGAAAAAGCACACGGTCGCGACAAGAAAGAGTGAAAAGGCGGGGTATGTTTTCGAGAAGGAAAAAAGGCTGTTGTGAGATGCTTCTTTCTTTGATCTGCCTGAGTCTTCCTCCGAGCGGGGCTTAATGAAAGTAAAGACCACGATAAAGGAAAGCGCCATGACAACGATATTGACGATAAGAAGGATGTCTACTCCCTTCTTCTCAATGATCCCGCCGATGAATGCAGCCGTCACGGCAAAACTCGCAGACCCGAGACCTCTGGCAAGGCCGAAGTTGATCTTGCTGCCCGCTTTCTGATACTCAAAGCAAAGGGCCGTCATGACAGGCTGATACGCGAACTGGATCATGTAGATCAGCGCGAAGACAAAAAACACCACCGCTTTGATATCCTTCACCAGAAGAAGTATCACGGAACCTGCCAGGATAACGGTTACGGAAATAAGGATAAACCTCCTGTTCGTGAGCGCGCCTCCCTTGTCGATGATACCCGCGATAAAAGGTTGGAAAAAAGCCGATACGATATTTGCGATCGCCAAAAGCACGCCGACCTCGGTATTCGAGAAGCCGTTAGCCAGAAGATAAACTGCCGCACAGGCATGAATAGTACAAAACGCAATAAAATAAGTCGAGTTGATGAGCGTATACCTCAAGGTCCACAGACCGCCCGTCTTTTTGCTTTCCACTGACACCCGGTCCTCCTTTGCCGATCCTGGAAAGATTTTACCATTAATCTGCCCGCAAAAAGAAGCAGGACGTCCCCAAAAAGGATCCGTCCTGTCTTTATGTCCCGGCACAGTATCTTACCGTCCGCTTCCTTTCCGTTTTTCCAACCTTATGCCGCATATCTGAATTTGTCTTTTTGCTTTTTCCAACCTTAGGTTGGATTTATTATTTTGCGGATTTCTTTTTCCAACCTAGGGTTGGATTTATTACCGGGATTTCGTCCGGTTTTCTCTTTTTTCCCTCTGATCTCTCCGGTTTTGAAGATTTTTCCAACCCTTGGTTACCAAGAAGATTCCTGCCTGTTTTGTTTTTCCAACCTTAGGTTGGATTTATTAATTTGCGGATTTCTTTTTCCAACCTTAGGTTGGATTTGTTTTTCTGCGGTTTTCTTTTTCCACCCTAGGGTTGGATTTTTAAAACGGCAGCGTGATCGGAAGAGGAAAACGTTGTCCTTATTCTGAGACCAGCATGTTATAGGCTTCGATCTTTCTGACTTTTCCGGATTCGAAGACCGCGAAAAGGAAAGATACGATTATCATCGAGACGGCGATGATGATGAGACCCGGGATCGGGATGTTGAACGTGCACTTCATGAGGCCGAAGTTGATCATGATCACCTGCATATACGGGTTGGCGAGGTAGTAGGAGGCGATCGTTGAGATTATCGTTGATAAGATGATCGCAGGCATGAAGCTCGCAGCGGTCTGGAACACGAGGTCCCGTGAAGTGTATCCGATCGCCTTGTAGATGCCGTAGTCCTTCCTTTTCGAGAAGATGAGGGATCTGATGAGAAGGTAGAGGACGAGGATTATGACTGCGGCCGAGACGGAGCAGACAAGGATCATCATGAGGGCGGAGATGCCTTTGAAGGTTGCGAGGGAGCCCTTGACGTTCTGGTAGAAGTTTGAGCTGCTCAGCAGGTGATCCCCGAATCTTGCTTCGCAGTCTTCAAGGAGCTTGACGGTCTCGTCTTCGGTTTCTGTATCAAAGTAGAAGTAGGTCGGGAAGTTCCCGAGGTCGGCGAGGTTGGCCGCCGCAGCTTCGGTCAGAACGGCTTCTTTTCCGCCGTTGGTCATGATCTGGATGAAGCCGGAGATGACGTAGCTATATGAGTTGCCGGCGAGATTGAGCCGGACCTCGTCGCCGATCTTCAGGCCGGCGGATTTGGCGTACCTGCCGCTCAGGCAGATCTCGTTGTCGTGCAGCGGGAGGCGGCCCTTGTAGCAGAGGTCCTGGTTGTTCATCTTTGAAGGATCTTCGAAGGCGTTCAGGACGATGCTGTCCTCGTCATCGGTGAACACGCGGAAGTTGTAGAGCTTTCTGACACTGCTGACTTCGGGTCTTGAAGACAGGAAGTCTTGCGCGTCTTCTGCGTTTTCGCCGTCGACGCCTATGACGCCCGAGCAGATCTCGAGAGCCATGAGCTTGAGATTCGGCTTGCGGCTGAAGTTCTCGTACATCAGGAGCGAATTGACGCAGAGGAAGATGAGAAAGGCGATCACTACAAAGACTATGACGTTCTGCCTGAGGTTGGAAAACAACGTCTTCATCGCAAGGCTCAGGTCAAGGTTCAGGAACGATCTCTCGAGCTTTATGGGATTGCGCTTGAAGTTGTGGCTCTCGATGCCTTCGCGGAGGGCAACGATGGGGATGATCCTGTTGACTTTTCTTGCCGAAAACAAAGTGGCGATCAAAGTGAAGATAACGACTGCAAAAAAGGAAGCGGCCGTCGCGAAAAGGCTGAAGGAAGATCTGTAAGGAAGTCCCATCTGGGCCACGACGATCTCTGCCACGTACGGAAGCGCCGCATATGAGAGGCAGACTCCCGTGACGGAAGCGATGACCGAGATCATAAGGAACATGATGATAAGAGAGATCCTGATGTTCCTTCCGGTGTAGCCGATGGCCTTCAAAGCTCCTATGGTCTTCATGTTTTCCTTTACGTAGTTCGCGATGCTGTTGGCGATCATCATGATGATTACCGCCATGACGATGACTGTTACGGTAAAGAAGGAGACCGCGATGATGAGCGACATGAAGGTCCTTGACAAGATGACGTCACTTAGGCTGACGTTCTCGACAGACATGTTGATGTCATACTTTAAGCCGTCGTTGGAAACTCTCGTCGCGAAGTGGTTCTGTGTGCTCTTGTCCTTGAGGGCATACGGGACGCAGGCCATGAGATTGGTCTTTCCCGATATCTCCATGAGTTCGTCGTAGATGTTGTCCGGAACGATGATCTCATAGCAGCCCGAATTGTTGCAGCCGTAGTAGGTATTCTCGAGAAAGCCCCTGATCTTCAGGTCGTACCTCTTTCCTGCCACGGTAACGGGGTACATGTCCCCGATCTCAAAGTGGCCGCTCGTATGCAGCTGATAAGGCAGATAGACGTAGCCTTCCGTGACGGTATCATCTTCGTCGATGATCTCCGTTCTTGCCATCGTCTTGTTAAGCGCCTGCTCGGAAGTCTCGACGATCAGGTTGACCATGACCTCCGCGCCTTCGGTGTTGCTGATGACGCTCGTGTTGGGGTAATTGAGGCATCTGCTTATGCCGTACCTCTCGACGTCGCCGTCCAGGAGATCTCTTATGAACGCGTCATCTTTGTCGCCTATGTTGTAGATCTTGATTACGCCGTCGCCGGAATCAAGGCGCTCGGCCGATTTTTTCCCCGTGGGGTAAACGTCCGTGAAGAGGATCATGGATATGCTCAGGAGGAAAGACGCAAGGAACATGAGTAGAAATATGCCTGCCGCTGTTCCCCTGTTTTTTCGAAAATGAGATTTGGCGAGCAAGAATTCTTTTGTCATCGTTACCACCCCATTCCGCCGAGAAAATCACGTAGCTTAAGGTGACGTTCCTTGTCTCCGGAGAGGTACTTTCCGAGGTCGAGCTTGCCCGCGATCTCACCGTCCTTTACGTAGAGGATCCTGTTCCCCCTTCTGGCGCTCGTGATGTCGTGGGTGACCATCACGACGGACTGGCCGTCATTATTCGCTCTCGTCAGGGTGTCGAGGACATCCTTTCCCGTCTTGGAGTTCAGCGCTCCCGTCGGCTCGTCCGCAAAGACGACCCTCGGTCTGTTTACAAGCGCTCTCGCGATGCCGACTCTCTGAGCCTCGCCGCCCGACAGCTGCGCCGGGAACTTGTCCCAGAGAGATTCTTCGATGTCCACCGACTTGAGGACCTCTTTTGCCCTGGTCGCCGCGGCCTTTTTGTTCTTCTCGGTCAGAAGGCCTGCCGCGAGGACGTTGTCGAGAACGCTCATCGATTCGACGAGATATGTCTGCTGGAAAACGAAGCCGCAGTTCTTTCTCCTGAACAGGGCCAGCTCGTCCGGCTTTTTGTCCGTGATCTTCTCGCCTGCGAAAAGGATCTCGCCCAAAGTCGGCTTGTCCATTCCCGAGAGCGCATAAAGGAGCGTGGATTTGCCGGCTCCGCTCGCGCCCATGATGACCGTGAAGTCGCCTTCATAGATATCGAGATCGATGTTCCTTAATACGTGCTGCTGGACTCCTCCGTTCGAGAAAGTCTTGCAAAGTCTGTTTGTCTTGATTATTTCTTTCATAGGTTTTTGCCTCCTTATGGCACTATGGTATCTTTTCAACCCTTAAGTGCCTTTAAGGAACTCTTAAATCTTTCTTAAATCGTCCGGATCAGGAAAAGCACCTGAAGACCCGGATCCTCGTTGGTCACGAATATGTCGCCGTCCATGCTCTTAAGAAAATAAGAAGTGAGGTATAATCCGAGACCTGCGCCGTCCTTTCCTTCGCTGTTCTTTCCTCTGTTATATTTGCCCTTGATGACCGATACTTCCTCTTCGGTAACTCCCGGACCGAAGTCCCTTACCGCCACCTTAAGGTAGCCGTCTTCCAGTTTGGCGTCGACCTTGATGTCCGTGTCCGCGTATTTATAGGAATTGATAAAAACATTATCGAAGGCCTGCTGGATCCTTAAACTGTCGGTAAACACTTTGCACTCGGGGATAGAAACGTCGCCCGCCCTGTTGAGGTAGTCGGCGTTGCGGATCGCCCGTAAGATAGTGTCCGACGTGTTCTCCCGAGGATCGACCGTTATCTCCGTCGCGTCGTTGACACTGGAATTAAAAAGGTTTTCCACGAGCACGGTCAGCTCGTCGGCCTTGACGTTGATCGCGTTGAATCTCTCCTTTGCCTTCGGGTCGGAGGTGATCTCGTAGCCCATCTCCGAGGAGGATTTTATCGACGCGACCGGCGTCTTTATGTCGTGAGAGAGTTTGGCGACCATCTCTTTTTTGGCATCGTTCGCGGCTTTTTCGGCAGCTCTCGATCGCTTAAGTTCCGCCCGCATAAGATCGAACGCTTCCGTGAAGCTTCCGAAAACATGCTTCTTATCGACCTCGAGCGGCACATCGAGATCGCCGCCCGCCACACGCGAGGCAAAAGCGTTCAGCTCGTCAAACGGCTTCGTTACGGTCTTTCTGATATAGAGATAATAGGCGACGATAAGGGCCGCCTGCAAAACGGTGCTTACCGTAACCGTGACCGCGATCCTTTTCCGCCAGCCGTTGATACGGTCGGCCGTGTCATTTCTGAAGATGATATGCCCTTTGAGCTCGCCGTCATTGATGATGTCCAGGATCGTGTCATTCTTCTTGACCGCTTCGCTCATGGAAAGGGATACGCCCTCCCCGTTCGCGAAAAGGACGTCGCCGTTCAGCCCGATCACGGAATATGAAAGGCCGGACGGATATGAAGAAGTCTCGCCGAAGTTCTCCTCGACGGTCTTGTGACAGTCGTTGACCGCGACATTGTCCTGCTCCTCCGTCTGAGCCTTTTTAAGGAACAGCACGGTCAGCGACGCCTCCATAAGGAGCAGTATGACGATGAAGATGACGAAGACCCGGCCTCTCATCACGCGTCACCTTTTATGTATTTGTAGCCCTCTTTCCAAACCGTCACGATGCGCACCGGATTTTTCGGGTCGTCCTCAACGGCTTCGCGGAGCTTTCTTATGTGAACATTGAGCGTGCCGTCGGACGTGAACCTGTCCTTCCACACGTTGTCAAAGAGTTCGGATTTGGTTATCAGCCGGTTTTTGTTTTCGATAAGGTAACAAAGGAGAGAGAACTCCATGCTCGTCAGCTTCTTTTCGGTCCCGTCCACAAAAACGGTCCTGTTTTTTATATCGACCTTAAGCTTCCCGTCCTCGAAAACATCCTGCTTCGGGGCGCCGTCGTCCTTGCCGTACCTCTTGAGGACGACCTTCACCTTGGCCAGGATGACGCCCAGCGAATACGGCTTCTCGATGTAATCGTCGCCGCCGATATTGAGCGCGATTATCTTGTCGTCATCGGTGTTCCTCGCGGATATGAAGAGGATGGGGACATTCATCGTCGTCCTGATGTGCCGGCACAGCTCGAAGCCGCTGCCGTCCTCCAGGTTGATGTCCAGAAGGATCAGCGACACCTCGTTCTCCCTGAGGAACTCCGTCGCCTCGGCCACGCTGTAGAGCGCCCTGGTCTTGACGTCAAACATGTTGAAATATTCGCATGTGTTGTCGGCGAGGACCTTCTCGTCATCTATGATCAGACAGTCGTATTTCATCTGCTCTTCTCCCCCGTTCATCAACAAACATTTTAGCACAAAACCCGGGGGTCAGATCACTTCGCGAGCTCTGACGGGTTATCAAGATCGAACGCGTCGCAGACATCGTCCATATAGTTATAGTCCCCGTCATTGACGGCGCACATGGCCAGGACCTGCCTGCCGCTCTTATACGCGCCCATAAAGAAATCCTCGCCGAATCCTTTCCACCACGCCAGGATCTCATCGTCACCTTCCTCCGAATCATAATCGTTGAAAAAGGCGGCCGTGTCTTCCCAAATCCCGTAAGTTTCCTCAAGGAAATCTTCCGCGTCTTTCTCATCCTTAAAAGTCAGGACCATGACGATCACCGTCTCGCGCGTCTTCAGTCCTTCGCCCTCAATATAGCAGATCGAACTCTCCGCCTTCTTGACGCTGCCGATATACGTACCGATCCCGCATCTCGTCCGGAATTTCCGCGTCTGCTTACCGTCAAACCGCGCCCAGACACCGTCCTCAAAATAAGGCAGGTCCCCGTCCCTGAGCGCGTCCAGAACATCTTGGGCATCATCTTCTTCGACATCGAGCTCCTCGCCGAAGACCCTTGCCGCATTTTTGTCCGAGAATTTTCCCTGCGGAGCGCAGCCGCACAGGAGAAGCATCATTACCGCAAGAATTGCCGCGAACTTTTTCATATCAACACTCCTTTTCGAAAAACAAATGTGCATCCCTTACCCCGCTATTATAATTCATCCTCCCGCGGCGATAAAGCCGTCTTAACACTGTTACAAAACGCCGCGGGGCGGAGTTTTCGAGCAAAAAAAGACCCGGCGCCTTCAAAAAGCACCGGGCCCCGCAAATCTTATCAGATCAATGAGGAGAGTTCCTCGTACTCGTAGCCGAGAGCGATGGCGACGTTCTTGTTCGTGACCTTGCCCTTGTAGCAGTTTACGCCCGAAGCGATGACCTCGCTCATCTTGCAAGCTTCCTCGAGACCGTTTGCGGCGATCTGGAGGCCGTACTTGAGAGTAGCGTTGGTCAGAGCGATCGTACTCGTTCTCGGGACTGCGCCCGGCATATTTCCGACGCAGTAGTGAACGACGCTGTCCTCGATAAATACAGGATCGTCGTGGGTCGTGACGTGAGAAGACTCGCCGCAGCCGCCCTGGTCGATGGCTACGTCTACAAAGACTGCGCCGTCCTTCATCTCCGGAAGATACTTCTTCTTGAAGAGCTTCGGCGTCGAGCCGCCCGGGATCAGGACCGAACCGATTACGAGGTCAGCATCCTTTACAGCGCGCTCAACATTCGAGTCGTTGCTGACGAGAGTCTGGATATGAGCTCCGAACATGTTGTCGAGTTCTTCGAGCCTCTTGAGGTTAACGTCAAGGATCGTTACGTTGGCGCCCATGCCGACTGCGATCTTGCACGCGTTCATTCCGACCGTGCCGCCGCCTAAGATAACGACGTTTGCCTTAGGTGTGCCGGGGACGCCTGCAAGGAGGATGCCCTCGCCGCCGAACTTTTTCTCGAGGTACTTGGCGCCTTCCTGAATGGAGAGACGGCCCGCGATCTGAGACATCGGAGCAAGACAGGGAAGCGATCTGTCCTTTTCCTGGAGCGTCTCGTAAGCTACTGCCTTGACCTTACCCTTAAGGAGAGCGTCTGCCTGCTCCCTGTCAGCGGCGAGATGGAGATATGTATAGAGGATAAGTCCTTCGCGGAACAACGGATACTCGCACGGCAACGGCTCCTTTACCTTTACCATCATCTCGACGAGGTTCCACACATCGGCTGCGTTGTCGATAAGGGACGCACCCGCATCCACATACTCGTTATCCGAGAATCCCGAACCGATACCGGCACCTTTTTCGATGTAGACGTGGTGGCCTGCGGCAACGTACGCCTTAACGTTATCAGGGGTCAAACCGACACGGAATTCATTGTTCTTGATTTCTTTTACACAACCGATCTTCATAGTCATTTATCCTTTCTGTTTAAATAAAAACGGTGAAGACATTATATCAAGAATCTGATTGCGCGGTCAATTTGATACTTCAAGAAGACCGTGTCTTCTTTTTCGAGCAGAAGAAGAGAAAAAGGCCGCCGGGAGATCTCCCCCGGCAGCCCTTTTTACGGCCTCTTCATATTGCCTGTTACATTACCGTTACCATGTTCCTTCCGTTGTGCTTGGAAGCGTACATCGCCTTGTCGATCCTGTTAAAAGCCTCCGTCATGCTGTCGCCTCCGAAGATCTCCGTGACGCCGACCGAGCAGGTGATGTGCCCGATCTCCGGGAACATGTAATCATCGACTTTCCGCCTCAACTCCTCCGCGCTGGCCTTCGCCTCGATCGAGTTCTTGCCGTAGCAGATGATAAGGAACTCCTCGTTATCCAGCATCAGCCTTAATCTCCGGCTGTATTTATTCTTGAATACTCCGGTGTTGTCTGCAAAGATCTGATAATCCTTCGTCACTTTCTCGCTCGAATCATTAAAGTGGAACCACAGATCCAGTATGAGATCGTGATACCTTCCGCCCTCCTTCAGAAACGTCTCGAAAAACCCTTTCCTCAGGACCGTCTTATACTGGTCGATCTCCGCGTCGACGATGATCAGCGCGTCGACATTTTCCATAAATATCCTGGAAACATCACCGAGACTATAATCGTTCAAGTTTTTTTCTTTCATAACTTTTTCCTCTCTTGCCAACCCGGTAAATTCTAAAGTTTCTTTGCGAATATAAATATTATTATATATCGCCCGTGCGAATAATCCTACAAAAGAATGAAAACAAACTGTTTCATTAGTGCTAACAAAATTTCCTTTTCGCGCAGAGGCATCTTGCATTTCCGGAGCGTTAATGATATTTTCATATCTCAACATTTTTTTCGAAAAGGAAGTGATCGGATGATCGGAAGAGAACTGAAACTGGAATTTAAGGACAACGAGTGGCCGCTCGGCGAGATCACTCACGACAGGCACATCGCGAGGGCGATCGTCTTCGATTCGGACGGTTACTTCTACTTTGTCCGCGCCGAGCGCGACGACCTGTTCGGAAAAGCCACGCACATCGAGACTCCCGGCGGCGGCATGGAGCCCGGCGAAAGCCCCGAGGATGCGATCCGCCGCGAACTGAGCGAGGAGCTCGGCGCCGACGTCGACGTCCTCTGGAAGATCGGTACGGTAAGCGATTACTACAACGTGATCCAAAGGCACAACATCAGCAACTACTTCCTGTGCCGCATCAACTCCCTGGGCGACCGGCACCTGACGGAAGACGAGCAAAACGACTTCCATCTGACCACGCTGCGCCTGTCCTACGACGACGCCGTCCGCAACTACGAATCCCACTGCGACACCCGCATCGGCCGCCTCATCGCCCAGCGAGAGCTCCCGATCCTCAAGCGCGCCCAAAAGCTCCTCTCGCCCGACTGCGGCTTCCTGCGCCCGACCAAGTACTTCCGCTTCAGGACAGGCGCGATCGTGATAAACGACGGCAAGATGCTGTTCGTCAAGAATAACTACGCCGACTACTATTACATGATCGGCGGCGCCGTCAAGATGTGCGAGACAACGTCCTCCTGTATCCTCCGCGAACTCGAAGAGGAATCCGGCATGAAGTCCTCCATCGACCACCTCTCGATCGTCTGCGAGAACTTCTTCAACGGCAGCGACGGCGTGATCGACGGCTTCGACTGCCACACGATCGAGTTCTACTACCGCATGAGCGTCACGCCCGAGGAACTTCTCAAGTGCCGACCCGAGACCGACGACGGCGAGAAACTCGTCTGGCTCCCGGTTGCCGAGATCGACAAATACAACATCAAGCCGTCGTTCATAAAAGAGCGCCTGAGCGAATTCCTGAATTCCAATGAGATATTCCACGTAATCGAGGAGAGAGATCGTTAAGATCATCTCTCCTTTTTCTTCCTCCCCTCCCGGATCCATTCTCCTCTTTCCCGCCGCGTCCCGGGTTTTTTCCAACCCTAAGTCACCTTCTCTTATTCCGCCTTATATTTTTCCAACCTTAAGTTTCCTTTCCGGGTCCTGCCTTTTTGTTTTTCCAACCTTAGGAAGTCAAAAGACATGCACCTTCATCTTGATCAACAACCCAGGGTTGGATTTTTCTCGAAAAGCATTCCCGAATCTGAGGTTTCGACAGCAAAAACGCCTTATTCTCACTCCACTTATCAACCTTAGGTTGGAAAAAATAAAAACAGAAAAATGCAAAAAACTCCTTAGGTTGGAAAAACCAAAATCATAAAAAAGCAAATAAAACTTAAGGTTGGAAAAAACCGTGGGAAAGCGCGGCAGAAGGGCACTCCGGTGCTGCCTTAGTACCGATTGTCGGTCTTTGTCCTCAATTGTTGCCCAAGAAGGCGCCAAGGTTCTGTAATATGAGGACAAGGAGGAATCCATGGTCACGATCAGCATAAGACAATCAGCAAGAATCATGTGTGCCCCGCTTACTGTAAACAGGCTCTTGAAGGCTGTAAGAAAAGACCGCAAAGTCCTGGACCTGTTTTGGCCGAGACTTGTAAAAGACAGGAGCATAAACAGTGGCAAGAAGGTCGGGGTAAAGGTCGACCTCGAGAACGTTGAGTTCCTTAGGGAGCTTAAAAGAGAGATCAGGAGCAGGTACGGGATATTTGTTCCTTACTCTATGCTGATCTGCGTCTTGCTCAGGATCTACAAAGAACCGAAGGAACGGGTGTTCATGAGCCTGAACGTAAAGGGGTACAAATCCACAGGCAGGGAGCTGGCGGAGCGACTTACAGGCATATCCAAGGAGGTCTTAAAGGTCTTGCCCGACATACTGTTCCTGCAGGAATTCAAGGCGGGGGAGGATAACGTTTGTCTTAAAGCTTTATTGCGTGTGCTCGAAAAGTATTATGAGCCGGTTTTCCCGGCAGCGTATAAGCAGAAAGAGGATTACAACAACTGCATATGCATTATGCTGAAAGGCAAAAATGTGACAGTTTCCCGCACGATGCACCTCAGGGATGAGGCGGCCGGATTCAGGCTCAGGTATAACCTGCTAGAAGCGGATGATTATGCTGTGCTTAATGCATGGGTTCCTCAAACTTTCGGAAATCAGCAGGATCGCGTAAATCTTGCCGAGATGATGTGGAAAGATATTATGGAAATCTCTCAGTTCTATTCGGAAAAGAAGCAGAAATTCCTTCTTGTCGGAGACTTGAACTCGTGTATCGGCGGTCCTTTTGAGGACAGGATAAGAAGTCTTAATGCCGTCTTGAGGGACACGAAGACCATAGAAGTCATGAAGCTGCCGACCGGCATCCAGAACGTACTGGATTATTCGTTTGCAAACAGGTATGCCGATCAGACTGATATGATCAGGACGACCATCTATTCACCGTCGATCAAGAGCATGGAACTGTCGGATCATGACGCATTGGTGACGACCGTCACCGGTATCAAGCCGGCGTGATCAGACCTTGCACTTGGAGTAGAGTTCGGGATAGCCTTCTCTGACCGCGCCGTTGAACTGGATCTTCATTATGCCGCCGACAGCCAGATATGTCCCGATGAAGATGATCGCGTATATGACCAGAAAGCTGATGATCCACTGGAGCAGAGCGTCCTGAAGATCCGAATTGCTTGCAAGGACGAAGGTCATGTATCCGCCCATCATAACGAAGATGATGGCCATGACGACGCTGAGCGTTTTGAAGTTCTTTTTGTTCTCGGCCTTTATCTTCTCGCTGAGTTCGAGAACGTTCTTCTCGGGGACCTTGCCTTTGCGGAGCGAATCCTGAAGATTCGAGTTCATTGTCTTGTACCAGATCACTGCCATAACGATATATCTCCTCTTGCGCTGAAACTTAAGGTATTCTACCACACTAGGCAAGGCTTTTTCCGTTTCTCGAAAAGGGCGGTCGGTTAGACGGAGACGGTGAATAATGCGTGGAAATAATCCTTCTTCGCCAGGAGCTCGTCAAAGGTTCCGGATTCCTTGATCCTGCCGTCTTTCATGACCAGGATCTTGTCGTAGCGCCTCATGAGACTCTCGTCGAGCGAGTGCGTGACAACGATCCTTGTGATGCCGGTCAGATCGAGTATGTCGGATGACACGCGGTGCGCCGTCTGCGAATCGAGAGCGGCCGTGATCTCGTCGGCGAGGAGGACGGAAGAGTCCTTGAGAAGGCTCCTGGCGATCGAGATCCTCTGCTTCTCGCCGCCTGACAGGCCGCTTCCGTTTTCACCGCAGAGATAGTCGGAACCACGCTCGGCGATGAGGCCGCTGAGGTTGGCGCGGTTGATGGCGGCATCGACGTCCTTTTTCGAGAAGTCACGGAACATCGTGATGTTGTCCCTGATGGACGAGTTGAATACGAAGACGTTCTGCTGGATCGACGAGACCTGCTCGAAGAGTGAGTCGGACGAGCAGTCGCGCAGCTCCGTGCCGTCCCAGCGGATCGAGCCTTTGTAATCGGAACCGCCCGCGCCGGAGAGGAGGAGGTTGAGGAGTGTCGATTTTCCGCTGCCGCTGCCGCCGACGATCGCGTAGGATTTGCCGGCCTCGAAGTCGAAGGAGATGTCGTGCAGGACTTCCCTGTCGTCGTCGTAGGAGAAGGACACGTCCTTTATGCTGATGGCTCCGTCAAGTTTGCGGAGCTCGGCGGTGCCGCCCGTGAAAGAGTCTTTGCGGAGGCACTCGGCGATCCTACGAACAAGGGCAAGGGAGGCTTTGCGGGCGGCCAGGAGGCCCGGAAGTTCTGCGACCGGCTGGATCAGGAAGTTCATGAGGTTTACGAAGATCATGACGGTGCCGGCGGTGATGCCCTTGCCGGTGACGGCCATGTAGGTACCCGCGAAGAATATCGACAGTTGCGCCGTGATGCCAGCGAAAAGGCCCAGCGTGCCGACAAAGATCTGGAGGGTGCGCTTGGCGCATTTCTCGCCCTCGAGCCTGCTGTTATCCTTTGCGAAGAGGTCGAAGATCTCTTTCTCGGCGCGGAAGCTCTTGACCACGGTGAAACCGCTCAGGCAGTCGCTGATGGTGCCCGTGAAGCTGCGGTTCCTGTCGGAGACGCTGACTTCCTTTGAAGCAAGTTTGCCGCCCGATATGATTGATACAAGAAGAGGCAGGATCGTGACGGCAACCGCTATCAAAGTTAAAAGGGGTGAATAGATCAGCATCATGGTGAGAGCGCCGAAGAAGGAGACGACTCTGGTGATGAGCTGGAACTGTTTGTCGAGATAGTTTGTCTCGATCGAGACGGCATCGTTCGTGAGTGCCGACAGGTATGTCGCGGTGCTTTCTTTGACGAAGGAGGAGATGTTCTTTCCGGTGAGGAGAGAGAAGACCTTTTCCTTATAGTTGCACATCGCTTTTCGAATGTATCGAGGCTGCGAGAAGCAGGAGATGAGGGATGACAGAAGAAGGAATACGATTATGCCGAGTGCGGCGGCGGCGAGCTCACCGATACTTCTGGTGCCCGCTCCCGCCGCGGTGTCGATCAGCTCGCCCGCGCCCCAGGATACGCCCATGCAGACTGTTCCCGACATGAACGAGCCGATGACGGCAAGCACAAAATTTGCGCGGTTTCCCCTAAGGAACTGACTTTTCAGTTCCGCATACAGATCTTTGTTTTTCATGATGAACTCCTTTATGCGTTGACCTTATTCCATAACGCCGTGAACTTTTTGTCTTTTATAAAATCCAGGGCCGTTTCGATCGACTCGGAAGCGGTTCTGCCCAATATGTCGTACGAACTGCCCTGCTCCGCGCCGCCGAAGAACCTGCTCGGAAGGCGGTAGTCGGGCGAGGAATCGAATCTTTCCGCGAGAGACTTCGCCTTTATGAGATATTCTCTTCCCTGATCTTCGCCTTCGAGCCTGTACACTGCGTAGCTCAGGCAGACCAGATATGCGCTGCCGATCTTGTCCGCGTAACAGATATCGGCACTGCCCCTGATGCTCTCTATGTAGTTCAGTATCCATTCGGAAACTTCCCTGACCATCGTCATATCACCCTGCTCCTTATAGAAGCAGTTCAGGCCGAAAGCCATGTTGATCAGCCGCGAATTCACCTGAATGAAACCGTTCATGAGATAATTCCTGCACTCGGCGGACCGGGCGTGATCGAGCGACATCATCGAGCCTATCTCGGTATTGAAGATCCCGCCCTTGTTGTTTTTCTTGAGGATGCTGACCGCTCTCTCCCTCTCGCCAAGGGTGTAGTAGATCGTCGCGATGCTGCCGTAGATGGCGAGCTCGCCGTACCGGGGATCCTCATCGTTCGGTATAAGCGTCAGCGCTTTTTCGAAAAGCATGATGCTCCGTCTCATCATCTCATGGTCTTTTTCCTCGATGCCGAAGCTGGCCCAGATGTTTGCGGCCGCCTTGATGATCCCGTAGTCGTTCGGGTATTTGAGGAGCGCGCGCTCGGCTTCGTCGATGCCGGACCGGTCCTTGGCCCCGATGTACCGGTAGATCTGCTGCGCGATCTCTTCGCGGCGCCCGTCGAGCTTCTTGTAGCCGAGGAGGACATCCACGGAGACCTCAAAATAGTCGGCGAGCTTGACGAGCATCGTAAGCTCGGGGACGGAAAGGCCGGACTCCCATTTGTAGACGGCTCCGGTCGTGACGCCCAGCGCGTCAGCGAGGCCTTCCTGTGTAAGAGCCCTGTCTTTTCTCATTTTCTTTATGTTCTCGCCTAACCGAAGTTCCATAAACGGTTCCGCTCCTTTCGTCTCATCTGTCTGTATGATAAACGAAAAGCAGCCGGTTTTAAACCGACTGCTAATACTAATCGTAGATTTTTTATTCTACCGCCAGTATGGGTAAGAGCACAACCAATAAACTCAAACCTCCGGAATCCAGCCTCTTATGGCGTTCTCCATATCGGCGATGTGGCCGTCGTAGCAGTGCGTCGATCCTTCGATCGTGACATAGGTGCAGTTTCTGTAGCGCTTTGAAACGAACTCCGCGGACTTTATGAGTTCCGGATAATCAGACGTTCCCTGAACGATCAGGACGGGCCCGTCATATCTGTCGATCGCGTCCTCGATGTGGATCAGCTGCGCCGTTCTGGCGTAGTTATTGCCGAGGGGCATGCCGGGTCTTACCATGAGCTCGTCGGGAATGTTGTCGGGATCATAGTCGTAGCCCAGGAGCTGCCCCTGCCTCGCGAGCTCGGGGATCATCGCCGCCGGGGCAAGTTCGATCAGTCCCTTTATGACGTCGTGCTTGAGGCCGCCCGCTAGCATGACGGTCAGACCGCCCTGGGAGTGGCCGCACAGGTAGATGTCCGTAACGAAGTCCAAAGTCAACGCGTAATCGATAACGGTAAGAGCGTTCCCGATCCACTTAAGGAGGGTATGATCCCTGAATGATCCGCCGCTTTGGCCGTGGCCGTACATCTCGACTCTAAGCGTCGCGTACCCCAGATCCCTGAAGGTCCTCGAAGCGGCCAGTATGTGCTCTTCCTCCATGTTCCCCGTAAAGCCGTGGATCACGATCACCAGAGGCATCCGCGGGGGCGGATCAGCGGGCTTTTCGAGTTCAACATGCAGCTCGATACCGTCGTCATTAATAAACATCTTTCCAGTCCTCCCTCGGCAGTTCCATCTCGATAACGTTCCAGGGGTCTCCCGGAACCGTCTCGACTTCCTTGAATCCGAGTTTTCTGTAGCAGTTTGCCGCAATATCATTCTTCTCGAAAACTCCGATCGTTATCTTCTCAGCGCCGAAGATCCCGAACGCGTACCTCAGACCCGCGCGGAGCATCTCGGTCCCGTATCCCCTGCCCCTTTTCGAGTCGTCAACGATGACCCACCCGAATCGAAGGAGCCTTCTGTCGCCCTTAAGGTATCTCATGATAAAATGGCCGACCACGTTGTCGTTGTCGTCCAGCGCGACCCAGGGATAGAAATTGTCCTCTTCGCAGAACCCGTTCTTTGCCCTGTACGTCTCGTCTATCGCCGCGGCCGGGAGGGGGTAGTCCCCCATCATCTTGCCGCCCCACTTGAGGTAGACGTTCTCGTCCTCGAGCCACTTGGCGATCTTCTCGGAATCGCAGCGCTTGTACTGTCTTAACCGTAACATATCTTATCCCTCCTCTTCTCGAAAACCTATTGCCCGGAGCCCGCCGCGGCCGGCTCCGTCTTTTTACGGATGAGCCGCTTTATCAGAACTTCGACACCGAAAATGACAAGCGAGACCAGTATCGAAGCGATGATGACGGCAGGCGGAAGCTGCCAGTAATAGACCCTCGTCCTCTGCATGATGTTCGCGATGATGACGATCAGCATGAAGTGCGTAATGTAGATATAAAGCGATATCGTGCGTCCCAGAAAAGCGACCGGCTTGATGATGTACCATGACGGCTTCTTTATTCCGAGAATGAATACCAGCGATGAACACAGGATCTTGAACGGCTGCGAGATGTCGTATCTTCCGACCCTGTAATTGACCGTAATGAACATCAGTACCGCGGTAAGGACGGAAAGTATGATAAGGACCGCTGTTGGAATCTTCATGAGTCTGTCCTTTTGGTCCGCGATGACATATCCGGCGAGCATCATCGGAATGGCGCCGACGAGGGCGTTGCCGCTCCAGTGCCAGTTCCAGCCGAAGGAACTGACGCAGGTCTCGACTGTGATCCTTAAGAAGAGGAAGATCGGAAGTAAGATATATGCGAGTTTTCGAAGGCTGAACCTCGCTATCAGGTAGAACAATATGTATCCATATAAGAGTGCGACCAGGAACCAGAATGCGGAACCGTAGAAGAATTCGAAGTCTCCGAGAAGGATCATCCGGACGTAGGTCACCGGTTTTTTGAGCTTCAGCTTAAGGAGCACGTCGGTGTGATTCATGCGGCTCTCGATATATGTGAAGAGAAGATAGACCGCGACCGATATGACCGTGATGATGCCGTTTCTCCTGAAGCGCCGTGCTATCTTGCCGCACACTTTTTCCCTGTCGCCGAAGCACATGTAGCCGCTTATGAGGAAGAAAAAACTCACGCCCCAGTTTCCCACACACGCGAGCGTCGCGCCGAGCTTGCCGCCGTACGGGACATGCACCATGATAACGCCGAGCGCGGCGATGAACTTCCAGAAGTCCAGAAAGTAATTGCGTTTTCTCATTCGTAACCTCCTTCTTCCATTATGGCGGTATTGACGTCCGAGTATTCGACTTCCGCCGAATACATCCTGCTTATCTCTTTCAGGTCGAGACCGGAACGGACGCAGACTTCGGCGATGATCCGGCAGCTCTCCGCAGCATATTTTCTGTTGCCTTTGTGCCTGTACAGAAAATAGATCAGGAGATTACGAAACTCAATTAGACGGGAGTTGATAAACTCATCCCGGTCTTTTTTTGACACAGGGGTTTTTTTAAGATCTTTCAGTAGCTCTTCCCATCTGCCGTCAAGTATCTCCAGCGTGAGAAAGAACGCGGCCCTGTCTGAGCAGCTCTTATCGACGCAGAAGCCGTCAAGGGCGGCCGCTATATCTTCACTGATGCCGTTGATAAGATCGATGCCGTACGGGAGGGGCGCTTCGGGAATTAAAGAGAACTTTTCGTCCCGGTCGATGATAAGGGCCGCGGCCGCTTCGCAGCAGAGGCCGAGTCCAATGTATTCGACGCCGTCATCGTAATTTCT
>JAILNZ010000161.1 GCA_024691135.1 Clostridiales bacterium | reverse complement strand
GACCGGAACGTCCACTCTCATTTTTGCATCCGAGAAGGTAAAGTACGAGGTCAAGATAAATGTTACCAAGGGCGAGACAATTGAGATCCTGACTCAGGACACGAATGATCTTCGCGGATTCAGATTCTACATCAGGAGAAGCGGCAAGGAAAACGGCGCAGATATTTCTATCAAAAAGGCATATAAGCGCGACTGTTATTCGAACACGTTCACCTGCCATCTGAACGTAAAGGAAAACTGGAAGCTCATCGAGGGTACAAAAGTCGGTATCAGATTGAGGATAAAGGAGTATGACTTGAACAACAACTTGATCAATACAATATACTTCAATACTACCGGTGACAAAGAACTGAAGAAGATGGAGGAAGAAGATCAGCTTCCAATCGTTCCGCCGATCAACCTCGAACCTGCAGGAACGATCGGAACCAGACAGATGACTCCGGTTCAGTTTGCGAATATCCATCGTTGCAGTGTAAGTACCATAAGGAGATATTGCAGGGCAAAGAAGATCGCCGGTGTCACCAAGGTCGGCAGAAAGTGGCTGATCCCTGCAAACAGCACTGTAACCATAAGGAGAATAAGAAAGAGAAAGTGATAATACAATCCTGTATTTTCATCAATGGTGGTTAGGGAGCGCCTGCCTTTTGGCAGGCGTTTCTTATGCGGGAAGAAGGCATCAGATGTTCATGTCGTCTCCGAAATAACCGTCATTGCAACCTGTGCACAGGTTGCGAGAGCGGTTGTTTTGGTAATTGCAAGGACCCGGGAGCTGATCAGGGCAAAGCAAAAGGCTGCCTCAAACTTAAAGTCGAGACAGCCCTGAAGTTGCTTTTCGATGAGCTTATCAGGAAGAATACTTGGCGAGAAGCTTTTGCATGTTTTCGCTGTTGTATGGGATAAGTGTGTCTGCAACTGAACCGTAGAGGTAGTGAGTCTTCTTGTCGTTTGTCTTGATGATCAGGAGCTTGCGCTTGCTGTCCAGAAGGGCGAACTTCTTGACCTGAACACTCTTGATATCGTCGTTTGAAAGGAAGGTATAGGAGTCTTTGTCGATAACGAGGTTTTCGATAAGGACCCTGAGTGAGAACTTAGGCTGAACAAGATGGTACATGCCGATGCCTGTGTCTGTGATATCTACGAGCATGCCGGAGTATGGATATTCCATTCCGCCAACCATTCCCGATTGCTTTCCGAAGTCCTTGAGAAGTGCGAGGTAGATGTCGTTATCTCCGCCTAATCCTTTTGCTCTGAATAACTCCTTGACTTTGTCGATTGTGTTAAACTCTTCCATATTATTTCCCCCGAATGTAGATTTATGGGCATTCTGCTGCCCACAAGAGAATAATATTAAATGCAGGCTTTAATGTCAACGATGACGGCAGATCAGTCTCTTCTGAAAAGGTCTCTCGTGTAGACTTTTTCTTCGACGTCGTCAAGGACCGGATCATATCTGTTGGCGATTATGCAGCCGCACATCTTCTTGAATTTCTTGAGGTCGTTTACGACCCGGCTGCCGAAGAAGGTCGAGTTGTTTTCGAGAGAAGGTTCGTATATTATGACGGTCGCGCCCTTGGCCTTGATGCGCTTCATGACGCCCTGGATGGAGGACTGGCGGAAGTTGTCCGAGTTGGACTTCATGGTGAGGCGGAAGACGCCGACGGTGACATTCTTTTCCTTGGACGAGTCGAACCTGTTATCGTTGCTGTAGCTGTAGTACTGTGCTTTCTGGAGCACCTGATCTGCGATGAAATCCTTCCTCGTCTTGTTGCTCTCGACGATCGCCGACATCATGTTCTGCGGGATGTGCTGATAGTTTGCCAGGAGTTGTTTGGAGTCCTTAGGCAGGCAGTAACCGCCGTAGCCGAAGCTCGGGTTGTTATAGAAATCGCCGACTCTGGGATCGAGGCAGACACCCTTGATGATGTCCCTCGTGCTCAGGTTCTTGACTTCGGCATAGGTGTCGAGCTCGTTAAAATAGCTGACCCGTAGCGCAAGATATGTATTTACGAAGAGCTTCGTCGCTTCGGCTTCCGTGCAGCCCATGAAGAGCGTCTCAACAGGTGACTTCAGAGCGCCCTGCTGAAGGAGCGCGGCGAATGTCTTCGCCTGTTCTTCTGAAGAAGGATCGGAACCCACTATGATACGGCTCGGATAGAGGTTATCGTAGAGGGCCTTGGACTCGCGGAGAAATTCCGGACTGAAGATTATATTATCTGCCTTGAACTGTTCTCTTATGCGTAACGTATAGCCGACAGGGACAGTCGACTTGATGATCAGGGCCGGCTTTGTCTTTCTGTCCTTAGTGGACTTGAGCGCCAGGTCTATTACGGATTCGACGGCGGAGCAGTCAAAGTAGTTGGTCTTGGGATCGTAGTTGGTAGGTGCCGCGATGATAATGAAATCAGCATCCTTATATGCCGGAGCGGCACCGGTCGTTGCCTTCAGACTGAGAGTTCGCTTGCCGTTCTTCGCTTCTTCCAGATAGCGCTCGATGTACTCGTCCCTGATAGGTGAGATGAAGTTGTTAAGACTTGCGACCTTCTCGGGGATGATATCAGTTACGGTCACGTCGTTATGCTGTGAGAGGAGTATGGCAAGTGAGAGACCCACGTAGCCCATTCCTGCAACCGCTATGTTATATCTCTTGTTGAGCTGTTCCCCGGGATGAGTCTCTTCAACGAACATATCTGTGGGATCAAAGCCCAGGACCTGTGCAAGGGACTGAAGCTGCTCTATAGACGGGGTATAGATCCCGTTCTCGAGGTTAGATAAGACTGAGCGGTTGATACCTGTCAGGCGGGCAAGATCAGCCTGCTTGATGCCGAGGGACTTCCTGTTCTTTACAATTGTCTCTGATAAAAGAGATAAGGATAATAATCTCATATGATTCTCCTTATGTTGTTATTGACAACATGAATGTGTATCTACGTTGCCTATTTTACAACCGATTGCGGAAATTAGCAACACGGGAGGGCGCTGACGGTAAATGGAAACTGCGGCGGCAATTTTGCGTACGGCCTCGCGAAAAATCAACTGTGCAAACTGCCGAGAATGACTTTTGGGGGCATGACTTAAAAACCTGCTCATATATGAACGGAAATTGAGCGTTATCAGCCAATGTAAAAATAAAAATATCTTGTTACTTTGCACTATTGAAATGCCTGCAAATACGCAAGTATAATATGCGTAAAGTATTAAGATTTTATTTGCAAGGAGGTTATTTATATGGAGAATATCATTACTAATTCTCAGGGAATCGCTGATCTTTTTAAGGCCATCGCATGCATGCTGCCGTTAGTATGGGCCATGTTCATTCTCGTGGAATGGTTTACGTTAAAAAACTACTACATGACATTTCATATCGATCACAGTTTCAGATTTGACAGTAAGATCGTATTCAATCCGAGTTATCTTCTGAGCCTTCTTTTTACTTTATTTGTAAATGCAACGCTCTATTGTATGCTTCAGCT
>JAILNZ010000014.1 GCA_024691135.1 Clostridiales bacterium | reverse complement strand
GGTAATGCGATACCGGGTCATGTGCCTCGAATTCGATATATCCGGTCTCGCGGGGGCCCTTGCTGGAATAGACCATGACCGTGATGTTGTCACCTGGAACGGTTTTCGAGAAGATGCTGTGCCTTCCTCCCGGCATGTGCTCCATATACCTGAGACTTATGTACTTTGCCGCCTTAAGGGACAATCTGCTCCTGTCCCTGTCCTGATGTGCGACCATGTGGTATCTGTAAAAAAGCCCGTCCAAATCGCCATATGAACTGAGCTCCGAATCGTAATCCTCGGCAACATACTCTTCCGTGTCCTGCCCCGTGAGCCTTTCCGTGAGGGCCTCTATGATCCGCGCATTACTCCCGGGATAAGGAAGAGGCATCTCGCCCCTGTCCCACAGATAGACTGCCGCGAATTCCGCCATGATCTTCCTGTTTATCTTATCGATCGCGTCCTGATTCTTCTCCGGGTCCGCAAACCCGTAATAAGAGGAGATGCGGCCTTCGGAAGACGAGAACTTCATGCTCCCCGTCTCCGCCCCGTATTCGTCAAGGATCTGCGTGATACGGTCCCTCATCCTCGACAGTTCCCTGCTGTCACGCTCGTTTATCCTGTCCATATAGACATCTATCATCCTGTAGACCGTGAAGCTCCTCTCGGGCCTATACTCCTTTTCGAAAAAGGAAAAGTACTTCAGTCTGTACTTATACTCCGATCCCGGATCGTCATGCCGGTCATCCCCGTTGCCCAGGATATACTTATAATCCCCTTTCGTGATCTCCACCGTCTCTGTCAAAGTGAGGTAATAGTGCGACCCCTCCTTATAGGCATAATACCTGTTCCTCGGATAAACGATCATTACCGAGGCAGGCATGAAGACATCGTTCCAGTCGATCACTGCCGCCAGATTCGCCGTAAATGCGATCATATACAAAAAAATGATAACTGCCGTCAACTTTTTGGTCATGCCCCGTCACCTCCCGTTACCCTATTGTTTCACGCGGCACCGTTTTTCTCTAAGCCCCTGTCATAACTTGCAAAGAACCCTGCACAACTTGCATTTTTTCAGCCATGTACTTCTCGAAAATGTCAGTTTTTTGTCGCAGAAATACAAATAATTAAACGTTGACAAAAATAATTTATCCCGATAATATACAGGCAATTGAGTTTGAACGTTATATTGAGTTTGAATCTATTTACCAGAGGTTTACCCCACCACATGTACAAGTTGAAGAAATTTATTTCTTTTGCTGCGCTCTTTTTAAGTGCGGCCATCGTCCTTGGCACGTTCGGATTCAATAAATCTGTCAAGGCTTCCGAAGAAATATTTATCTGCTATGAAGCAACGTCCGACAAGATCTACGAGGTCGTTGACGGCGAAGAGGTTAAATTAGACGAATTCGTATACTGCGCCGACATCAAGCTTCCGGGTCCCCAGGGTATGGCCTACACCAGATGCCTCCTTACCGAGACAGGTCTGGACAGCAAGACCATGGGAAGGCTCATGGTTATCCTCATGGAGCGCGAGGCCATCGGATCCAAACTTGACGAGCTCCGCGCATCATGTGACTTCGCAGCATACTACTGGACAAACTTCGGCAAGACCGAGTATCTCTACCAGCAGCTGGTCTGGATCGCTCTCTCCGAAGACGATTTCATCAGTGACGACGGCGGATACGGTTACGTGAACGTCTGCATGAAGGTCCGCGGCCGTGTCGATAACAAGGACGACGCCGATTCCATCTGGAACCAGGTCTTTGCACCTCTCCTTGAGTGCATCGATTCAAAAACATCCTCCTACCCTGTCGGAACCGCCAACGGCCAGTACAACGCATATTTCTACACCCCTGACGATCTGAGCGTCCAGCATCTCCTCGGCAAGGGTTGGATAAGCGAAGGCACCGAGCCCGAGACTCCTGACGAGCCTGATACACCGGACACACCTGAAGATCCTGAGACTCCCGAGACACCGGAAACACCTGAGACTCCCGAGACTCCTGAAGTTCCGGAAACTCCGGATGTACCTTCCATAGAGACTCCCGACGATGAGGATGAGCCTGAAACTCCTGCTCCTCCGGCAACTTCCGGAGAAGAGGAACCTGACTCCCCTTCGATCATAACTACTGACGGAGAAGAAGAGCCGGAAACACCCGAGACTCCTTCCGCTCAGGATACAGACAAGGAAGTAAAGACCGGGTCAGTAACTCTCGACAATCCGAAGAGCGACAGTTCTGAAGTTCCTTCCTTTCCTTCGTCAACACCTGACTCAGGTACGGATTCCACAGCCGAGGAGACTCCTGCTCCGACAACAACCCCTGTTCCGTCTAAGGCAACGCCTAATCAGACAGAGCGTACGGATAAGGTTACGAAGACAGGTGAAGCTGTCTCCTATACCCTGATCGCTGCAGTTATCGCCATCACGGTATCAGGCATCCTTCTTGTGATCAGATCGAGAAGATTCAAAGAAGACTAATATCTCCAAATATCCTAAAAATGCCCGCTGAAGAGCATGACCGGCACAGACCCGCAACGCGGAGTCTGTGCCGGTCTTTTTCGAGCAAAAAAACAGCGGCCGCATAACGCGACCGCCGGAAATAAAACTTGTCTCAGTTTAAGATCAAAGCTTCGGGCCAGCCTCAACGAGTGCCTTACCTGCTTCGTTACCTTCGTACTTAGCGAAGTTCTTGATGAATCTGCCTGCAAGATCCTTAGCCTTTGTCTCCCACTCTGCTGCATCAGCATATGTGTATCTGGGATCGAGGATCTCTGTGCTTACGCCAGGGAGCTCTGTAGGTACTTCGAAATCAAAGAACGGGATCTTCTTCGTAGGAGCCTTCAGGATGTCACCACTCAAGATAGCATCGATGATTCCACGTGTGTCAGGGATAGAGATTCTCTTGCCTGTGCCGTTCCAACCTGTGTTAACGAGGTAAGCCTTAGCGCCGTTCTTCTCCATCTTCTTAACGAGTTCCTCTGCATACTTTGTAGGGTGGAGCTCAAGGAATGCCTGACCAAAGCAAGCGGAGAATGTAGGTGTAGGCTCTGTGATTCCACGCTCTGTACCGGCGAGCTTAGCTGTGAAGCCGGACAGGAAGTAGTACTTTGTCTGCTCAGGTGTGAGGATGGAAACAGGAGGAAGTACTCCGAAAGCATCAGCAGAAAGGAAGATTACGTTATCTGCTGCAGGACCGGAAGAGATCTTGTTAACGTTCTTAGCGATCTTCTCGATGTGGTCGATAGGATAAGAAACACGTGTGTTCTCTGTAACGGACTTGTCAGCGAAGTCGATCTTGCCGTCTTCAGCAACTGTTACGTTCTCGAGGAGAGCGTTTCTCTTGATTGCATTGTAGATGTCAGGCTCGTTCTCCTTGGAGAGGTTGATAACCTTAGCATAGCAGCCGCCCTCAAAGTTGAATACGCCGTTGTCGTCCCAGCCGTGCTCGTCATCACCGATGAGGAGTCTCTTAGGATCTGTGGAAAGTGTTGTCTTACCTGTACCGGAAAGGCCGAAGAAGATAGCTGTGTGCTTACCTTCCATATCTGTGTTAGCAGAGCAGTGCATGGAAGCGATGCCCTTCAACGGGAGATAGTAGTTCATCATGGAGAACATACCCTTCTTCATCTCTCCGCCGTACCATGTGTTGATGATAACCTGCTCACGGGATGTGATGTTGAATGCTGCACATGTCTCGGAATTGAGGCCGAGTTCCTTGTAGTTCTCGATCTTAGCCTTGGAAGCGTTGTAGATAACGAAATCAGGCTCAAATACCTCGAGCTCCTCATCTGTAGGAACGATGAACATGTTCTTTACGAAGTGAGCCTGCCAAGCAACCTCAACGATGAAACGGATAGCCATTCTCGTATCAGCATTAGCGCCGCAGAATGCATCAACAACGAAAAGTCTCTTGTTGGAGAGCTCTTTCTTAGCGATGTCCTTAACAACTTCCCATGTCTCTTCTGTCATAGGGTGGTTGTCGTTCTTGTACTCATCGGATGTCCACCAAACTGTGTTCTTGGAGTTCTCATCCATAACGATATACTTGTCTTTAGGGGAACGACCTGTAAAGATACCAGTCATAACGTTAACTGTATCGAGTTCTGTAACCTTACCTACCTCATATCCCTCAAGGCCGGCCTTTGTCTCTTCCTCGAAGAGAAGCTCATAAGAAGGATTGTAGACGATCTCTGTTGTACCGGTAATACCGTACTTGGTCAAATCAACTTTTGCCATAATCTCTCTCTCTTTTCTGTAGTATTTTTCAGGGTATAAAACCATACCATCTGCTTTTTTCGGGCGGAAAACCAAATTTCCACCAATAGAGTATATATAATTCTCAAAAGAAAAGCACCACCCTACCGGGCGGAATTTTGGGGAATTTTATTACATTTTCCGTTTTGATATTGTTTTTTGCATAAATGATTTTCGATAATTTCATTTTGAGGGTTTTTTCTGCACGCTCAGTATGATTATTGCAAGAAACACCAGTGCTATTCCGCAAATCGCGACGGGCCCGGTCTTCTCCTTCATCACAAAAAAACCGAACAAGGTCGCTGCGGCAGGCTCCACAGTCGCAAGTACCGCCGCCTTCCCCGCGGAAGTCCTCTTAAGTCCCAAAGTATACAAGAGAAACGGGATTACGGCAGTCACCACGGAAGTGAGGAAAACAAAGCCGAGAAGTCCGATCCTGCTCTCTGTTTTCGAGACCTTGTCAAAAAGGTCAGCCGGATCTGACACAAGTATCGAGCCTGCGCCCGCTATGAGGAAAGTGTATGCAGTCACCGTAAACGGCGAGTATTTCCTGAGGGCAAAAGTGCCGAAGATGCTGTAAAGGCCGTAGCCGAGGCCGGACCCGAGACCTGCCAGGACGCCCGCTACTGTCACCTTGCCTCCGAAGCCCGATACCAGGACGCATCCGAGGAACGCCAGGATGAGCGCGATTATCTTATTGGCCGTGACCTTCTCCTTGAGGAAGATGATCGCAAGTACCATGACCCAGATCGGTGAGGTGTAAAGAAGGATCGCCGCCACGGACATGGTCATGAGCCTTATGGCCGTGAAATAGCAGCAGGTAAAGAACAGGATGCTCACAAGTCCAAGCGCGAGAAACAGCGGGATGTCCTTAGGCTTGATCTTAAATCCGGAAGGCTCCTTGATAAGAAGGATGACAGCAAATATCACCCCCGCCATGGTAAGCCTCAGGCACGCAACCTGTGTCGAGGAAAATCCAAGGTCATTAAGATGGCGCACAAAGATGCCCATGCTGCCCCAGAAAAGACCCGCAATGATTATAAGGATGTCACCAAAAAAACTCTTCTTCTCCATGAAGTCCCTCCGCTTGCTCGATTATAGCATTTTTCCAACCTTTTTCTGCGGACCCTGTGATTTTTCCAACCTTTTTCTGCGGCTGATGATTTTTCCAACCTTTTTCGCAAGGGGTCGAGTCGGGGACGTACGCAGATCTTATGCGCTCCGCCTCTTCCTTTGATCCCCGGGGAGCTCCGTCTGTAAGCCCGGCTGTTGCTTTTTCTGTTTTTTCCAACCTTAGGTTGGACTTCCAAAAATCGCGTTTTCGTTTTTCCAACCTTAGGTTGGATCTTTTACCCGGAATTCCTTCGATTTGGAAGCGTTCAGGCAGAAAAAGGAGGTGTTCCTTGCATTTTTCCAACCCTAAGGGACCTTTACGGAAAAGGCCCTTTTCATTTTTCCAACCTTAGGTTGCAAACAGAAAAATGCTGTTTTCATAAATCCAACCTGGGGTTGGAAAAACCGAAGGAAGGCGGAAGCAGGGCAAAAACCAGCACACAAAAAAGACCGCCGGGTGTTCCGACGGTCGTAACTTAGTGCTGATGTGAAGTCTTACGCGATGCTGGCTTCTCTCCTGATGAAGTCAGGGACCTCGTCAGGGTCCATGTCGAGCGCGATGGCGATCTCGGCGTTCATGCGGGCCTCGGCATCGAACAGAGTCTTCTCGTCCTGCATGTTGAGGCGCTTGCCTTCAGATGTGAGCTCTGCCCGGCGCGTGAGGACTGCCTTGATGACTCCCATTATCTCCTTCCTGGTGCCCTTGGTTACGATCGAGTTGAAGGTATCCTTCCTTAAATTCTTGTCTTCGATCCAGTCGATGTTGTTGTCGGGAAGGCTCCTGATCAGTGACATCGCCTCTTCCTTGTCGATGACGTGACTTAACTTGTCGACCATTACCTTGCTGTCCAGGGGGACATACATGACCGATGACTGCTTGGTGAAAACGGGCGCAAGGACATAGTACTTCTTAGGAGCTTCGTTGAAGAAACTCATGTCTTTGATGCCGATAATCTTACAGACCCCGTTGCCGCCATAGACAACGTTGTCACCGATCTTGAATTTCATATAATACCTCTTCCGAATATGCCGAAAACGCCTTAAAAAGGCTTATGATATCAAACTGTTAATGGATTTCTTTACAATATTGATTATAGCACGGAAGAGCGTTTTTTCCTTTTGGCAGATTAGCCAAAAATAGTCGTTCTTTGATGGTCCTTTCGTACTTCAGGGGACTTGTATTCAAGAATCTTTGAAAGATTCGGCGACCTTTTCGACTTCTTTGCTCTTGTCAACGAAGGCATCTACTACCTTAGGATCGAACATCTTGCCTGAGCCGTCCTTTATGAACTGAACGGCTTGCTCGAATGTCATGGGCTCCTTGTAGCTCCTTCTTGATACGAGCGCATCGAAAACGTCTGCGACGGACATGACGCGCGCGGAAAGAGGGATCTCTTCGCCCTTGATTCCTGTGGGATATCCTGTGCCGTCCCACTTCTCGTGATGGTAGTGAGCGAGGTTCTTGGCTTCCGAGAGATAGCCTGATTCCGAGACATTCTCGATCGCGCGCTTTATGATCTCGCTGCCTGCTACGGTATGGTTCTTCATGATCTCGAACTCGTCAGGTTCAAGTCTTCCCGGTTTATTCAAGATAGCGTCCGGGATCTTGATCTTACCGATATCGTGCAAAGGAGCGGCCTTGACTACGTCGTCAATGAACCTGTCGTTTATGATGTCTGAGAATTCATTCTTCTCCTTGAGCCTTTGAAGGATGATCTTCGTGTATGCGGCTGTCTTCTTGATGTGGTCTCCCGTACACTTGTCACGGCTCTCGACCATGTCGGCAAGGACAAGGATGAGGCCTGTCTGGATCTTGTCGATGAGCTTTCCTTTTCTGCGGCTCTCGGAAAAGACCCTCATGCTCTCGACCGTGGTCTGGGTATATGCGTTATAGAGGTTCTCGATCTCATCGCCGGTCCTTACTCCCAGTGATTTAAGTCTCTTGACGCTCGCATTGCGCTCTTCGGTGGAGTTGTACACAAAACCGTTCGCCGCGTGAGCCATGGCATTGAGAGGGTAGATAAGATGATAGTCCGCGAGCCACAAGGCGGTTGCAAGGACGAGTATGAAGAATCCCAAAAAGAGTGATATCTGACGTGCGATGTAGCCGTAGATATCTGTTACGAGCCTGTTCATGGCGATGTCGACGCCGATGTAGCAGGAGCATTTTCCGTTAGCGCCGTACAAAGGCTTATATGCGGTCAAAAGCCAGCCGTATGTGTCGTTCGTTACGCGTGGCTTTATCGGTTTACCCGCGATAATGTCTTCACGAAGATCGTCAAACGACTCGTCAAACGGGACGACGGTTCCGGGCTCAGATGCCTTTACGTCACCCGAATCAAGATCGAAAACGACATGGCAGCCGTCGTCCAGGATCCTGTAGACATATATGTATTCTATCTCCGGAGAGCTGTTCTTCATCTTCTGGAGATATTCCTTCGTCTCAAGATAGCCCTCAGCGCTCTCGCCTTCCTCAAGGTAGGCGTTCACACGGTTCGGATCTACGTAGCAGGCGAGGTTTTCCGTTATGGTCCTTCCGAAGTTCGAGTAGTCCTCGATTACGCTTTTCCTGAAGATGTAGTATCCGATGCTGACTGTTGCACCTGCGATGATGAGGATCGAGATCGTGAGTAGCACGATGATCTTGCCTCTCAGGGAGAATCTTCTGACATGGACTCCCCTGACAGCTTTCATCTCCTCCTTGTCGAGAGGTCTTTGCTGCCAGCCGTAGGTGCGAAGTCTCTTTCTGGTCTTTTCCGGGATCAGTTTCATTACTATATATGCGATGACGACCGTTATGGTCTTATCGATGAGGTCTATAAGGAAGTCAGCTATGAGCTGTGCGATAAACCTGTTCGAGATATGCCAGGAATCGTGGACGTATCTTGCAAGATCGACAGATACACCCTCATTTGCAAAGCCGTAGAGGAACCAGGTGAGGACCGAGCCGAGCGCGCCGCCGATCAGGGCCAGGATCGGAATGAGAAAGATCATGTTGCGTTTCTTGATGCCGTGCCTCGTAAAGATCGCCGCGGCAACCGCGATCATGACGTTTAACGTTCCGTAATAAAATGACGATTCAGAGTTGAATCCTTTGATGAAGTTGGTAATGAGACCCACGACGATGCCAGGAAGCGCGCCGCAAGAAAAAGCTGCGATGACGGTTCCTATGGAGTCGAGGTACAAAGGGATGCCGAGGAAGGATGCGAGTGAGGACAAGCCGACATTTATGCCGACGCAGACCGCGCACACTATGAGGAGTTTGCCGAGAAAACCCGATGTGACTTTATCTATCTTTTTTCTGACTTCATTCATGTTAATTTGCCCCTCGATGATGAAGTTCTCATCCGTCACTCCCTGAGAAAATTATATCAAAAATAGCAGATAATTACATAATGTTTATTACAATTATCAATCATTTTTATTTTCGAATACAAACGCTTTTCGGGAAGCATGAAAAGGAAGACAAAATGCTCAAAAGAGGTGCGGATTTGAAGTTATTTTTCGTGACGGGAAGGTGCGGGTTCAAAGGTATAATCAAGTCATGACGAGACTTTTGTTTTTTGATATTGACGGAACGCTTATCGACGACAGCTTTGAGCTGCCCTCTTCCGTGAGACCCGCGCTGGAAAAGGCGAGGGGGCTCGGATGCAGGATATTTATCAACACGGGCAGGACGCTTTGTAATATCGACCGTTCACTCAAAGAGAAGCTGCCCATAGACGGCTATGTCCTGGGATGCGGAACGAGGGTCATTGCGGAGGGTAAGACCTTGAAGGCACTGGAGTATTCCCACGAGGAATCCATGAAGATGGTATATGCATTAAGGGAAGTCCGTATCCCTACGGTCTTTGAATGCGATACGGGCATCTACTACGACAACATCCTCTCTGACAGTTTCATGACGCCGAACTGGCGCGGATACACAGATCCCCGGGGGCTGACGAGGTTCGTAAGCGAGGATGATAAGGATTTCAGGGCGGTCAAGTTCTTCTGCTATCTGAAGGGAGAGAAGATGAGACGTCTTCTGGTCGATACCCTTAAGAATACCGGATATGATTATTACCTGATCGACCGCGGAAGAGAGGGCTACGAGGTCGTGCCCGAAGGATGCAGCAAGGCGACAGGGATCGATACGGTAAGGGAGTTCTACAAAGCGGATCTTGATGACTGCTATGTCTTCGGCGACAGTGAAAATGACCTGTCGATGTTAAAGCATGTGAGAAACAGCATCGCGATGGGACAGTCTCCCGATAATGTAAAGAAGTACTGCAGATATGTGACGGACACGCCGGTGAACGACGGCATCGCCAAGGCTCTTCAGATGCTCGGCCTCTTGTCAGGAGAGTGACAGTGTCTCTTTGACGGCGTCATGCCAGCGGACCAGGTACATGTGATGCGTTCCGCCTTCGATCACGTGAAGGCTGCGGGCTTTGAATTCCTCTGACAGGAACTTAGCGATAGCGGGCGTGGTCGGAACGTCTTTTTCGCCACACCAGATAAATACGGGAAGATCGAGACGGACTTCCCTTTTGTCATACATGGAGCAGGCGTCGTAATATGCGCCCTTTCCGTTATTTGCACCTGAAGATCTTATGACCTTCGTATACATCCCGAAGTTCTTTTCCATGAATGCCTGCTCTTCAGGAGACATGTTCTTTATGTAGGATCTTGCGATCTCCTCGCTTTTTTCTCTTGATGTCTTTGCCGTTATGATGAAGTAGAGCATCGTTATGGGCTTAAGGTACAAAGTCAGGAACCTTCTTCGTTTCATGCTCCCGCTCAGGAGATGATCATAGCGCCTGCAGTTCATCGGCGGAAGGCTGCTAAGGAGCGTCAGGGAGATGGCGCGGTCCCTGTTGAGCATCGCGTAGACCTGGGCATAATAGCCGCCCGCACTGTGGCCGAAGACCCGGACTTTCTTGACGCCGTGATCGTCCAGGATGGTGTTGATCAGAAGGAACAGATCCTCCATCCTGTAGCGTCCGATAAGGTCAGACCTTCCGATGCCCGGCCTGTCGAAAGAGACTACGCAGATGTCTTTCCCCGCGTCTTCAGGCAGGTAGAAAGATGCGCCCCAGAAGCCGTGGAAGAACAGTATGACCGTGCTGCTCCATTCGCCGCAGCGGGTGAATGCGAGCTTTCTGCCGTTGACTGTCTCATATTCTTCGTAGACCAAGGGACTCTCCTCTTTTGTGCTTTTTCGATAATTATATACGATATTTTGGTATAATCTCAAAGAATACATTACGGCGGAGACATTGATGGACAAGAGCAATTCGCGGTTTCTGATATCTTCTTTTGCAGGCGCGTTCCTCGCGGGTCTCTTCTGGCTTACCGCGTTTAAGTTCCCGGAAGGCCCTCTGGGCATCAGGACCCTGGGCAACATCCCCTCTTACCTGATCTTCGCGGTTCTTTGGATCGGCACGTTCTTCATCCTCTTTTTCCTTCTCGAAAAAAAGCAGAAGAAGATCTCCCGTATATTATCGATCGCCCTGGTATCCCTTGAAGGTCTCGCCTTCCTGATCCTCTGTAAGAGGCTTTTCGACATCCTGGGCAAGGGCGGGAGCATCAAATACATCGTAGCCGCCTTCCTCTTCACCTTCGGTCTTACGTTCTATACGGCGAAGTTCAGGTTCAACTTCTTCCGCCACATCAAGACCATCATCCTCTGGAGCGAGACGGCCGCCTTCGCGGGGCTGTGGTTCTTCGCCTGCCTCACCATGAACACATTCAGCCACTTCTCCTTCGGCAGGTCCTACAACATCTATCACTCGTCGGCCTACATCGACTCGATCTACAACACTTATTACGGAGCGCCATTCACGGGGATCGAAGCCGAGCTCTACGGTCATTACGGACTGATCTTCCAGCCGTTCCTGCGGATCCTCGGCGCGAACACGAGGACCATCGCGCTTGTCCTGGGACTTCTCGGGGCAGGCACCGTGACGCTTCTTTGCGCCTGCATCATAATGACGGTCAAGCCCTTCGTCTTGAAGCTCTTCGGTATCGCCGCCGTAGGCATCTACGGCATCACTGCCTACAGCATCTACTGGCAGACATTCCCGCACAGGATGTTCTTCCCTGCTCTCATCATCTTCCTCATTACCCTTGCGGCAAAAAGGAATTCCTTTACGAAAACATTCTTCTTCCTCGGCCTCATCATAACATCCTTAGCTCTCATCTGGAATACCGAGAGCGGCGCGGTCGTCATGATCGTGTGGTCGATCTACGGCGCCGAGGCTTTCAGGAAAGAGGGGTCGAAGAACAAGCTCGTTCCCCTTCTTATATCTCTTCCCGTAAGCATCGTATCGACGCTCCTTATTACGCTCGGAACGCTCAATATCTATAATCTCGCGACGGGCGGGGATCTTATCGGACCTAAGGGTCTTGTGGGATTTCAGGGTCAGGGATTTGTCGGTTCCATCTCGAAAGAACTTCCGGGCGGAAATGCCCTCTATCTTCATATCTTCATCGCGCTCTTTATCTGCGCCGTCTGGTCGGTCGGACATATCTACGTCAAGGGCGACTGTTATGACAAGGCGATGTTCGCGCTCTCGACTTCCGCCACGGGACTTGGGATGAGCATTTATTTTGTAAATAATCCCGAGGGAGGATCCGCGGTCCTTAATATGTACTTCATGGCATGCGCAGTGATCATCCTGTCGGGCGCGAAGTTCTCGTTCAGGTTATACGATATAGCGAAGCTCTTTCTGGCTTTGTATGCTTCGATGATGCTGTTTTTCGGAGGAGCCTGCGGAAGGCCTCTGGTATCGCAGGTCAAGTCACATAAAGAGGCCGGAGCTTACGAGTATAGTAAGTTCAGATCTTTTACGGAAGATCTGGAAGCGAGGATAGCGCCTGATACGAAGGGATCCGGCTGCGGAACTTCGGCGGTGTTTTTCGAGCTTGGAAAAGACAAGGGCGGAAGGGACTTCCACTTCAACCTTGAGGAGCTTGATGAGCCGGAGCATTTTATCAAGTTCTGTGACGGAAATGACGATATCGAAGGCTATGAGATAATCGACGTCATACACTACGAAGAGGTCGCGTTCAACTACTACGAGAAGATCTCTTAAGATACCCTCTCCACATCGATAGACTTATAGAAGATAGGCGCGCCGTCGGCGAGCGTGACCGTCTCGCCTTCGTCGAGTTCGAGCGTGATCATCTCGGTCTGGCCCGTGAGGCGGGTGTAAGATACGTTGAACGTGCCTTCATAAGGCGTTATGAACCTGATCTCGTCGCTGGTCGCCCAGTAATAGGAAGGTGCGTTGACGTTATAGACACGGATGAACATGCTGACCGTCGAATCGAGGTCGTATTTATAAAGACATGTGTTCTTATAATCCTTGAAGGCTCTCGCGGCACCGGCCTGGTCATTTAAGAGCTCGATGTCGTAGCCCAGGACTTTCTCGGCATATTCCTCGTCGGTCTCGATCAGATAATGGACGCCCGAGATGTCAGGCGAATAGAGTACGACCGGTTTTTTCTCTCTGATCCATTCGTCGTTCATGGCCGCATAGAATGTCTGGGCGCGAAGCGAGATCTGTGTTCCCGTTACGTAGTCGTAGCCCCTGTAGCTTACGTTTATCGCAAACGTGACGAAAGCCGCCACATAGCAGAACAGCGTCATGAGAGAAAGGAAGATCACGCGGAACCTCTTGGTCCTGTAGGATGCGCAATAGACGAGACCTACGAAGACAAAGGTAAGGGCGACTGCCCAGCCGAAGTAGCAGATGGTCGTCGGGACATAGCCTCCGACGTGGCCGACATTGACCCATTCCTGATAGCTCGGGATCATGGCATGAGGGATCGCGAACGTCAGAGCGAAGATAAGTCCCATGAAGAAGAATGTAATGATACGGCGGAACTCCTTTTTGCGCTCGAGGCCGTTAAGGCTCCTGAAGCGGACCATGAGGCGAAGCGACAGTGCCAAAAAGCCGATGGCTGTAAAGAAGCCGAAGATGACTCCCCTTCTGCTGAAATGGATGAATATCTCCTTGATGGATCCTAAGATCCTCGCGCCCACGAGAGGGAACATTCCGATCGTGAATACGATATAAGGAAGGATGAACGACTTAAAGCCTGTCTTTTCTATCTTCGATACGGCGATGTCGACGACCGGATGGCTCCTGAGCCAGAACATGATGCCGAGGTAGATGACCGCCGTTATGAAGTGCGGAAGAAGAGATATGATGAATCTTCTGATGCCGCTTTTTATGTCCTTGCATTCGCGCTTCGCATAGACAAATGCGATGATCGCGTAGATGAGGGATGACATGATGAACGACTCATATACCTGCATCGACTCGTAGTACAAAAGGACGCTTATGATGAGCCTTATTATGTTGAGCTTTTTGCCTGAGGTTCTCTTCTCCAGGTATTCACTGTAAAGATAAAGACCCAGGATCATGATGAAAAGACCGTACATGAAATCCAGCGGGTAGCTCGTTATGAGGCTGTGCCAGATGTCGATCTGAAGGAATGCCGTGAACAGAAGGGCAAAAAGTGATCCGTGGACCGGCGATATCTTCCTGGAGATGATATACGTAAGAAGCCCGATGTTCAGTAGTATCGGGACGTACTGGAGAAGCCAGATAGCGACGAAGTTGCCCCGGGCATTTACGAAGTATCTGAACAGAACGACGAGAGGGAAGATAAATCCGACCCTTCCTCTGGCTAAGCCGAACTCGAAGGCTCTCTTGTAACCGATCGATGCGCCGAGGACCCTGGCTTCTATGAAATCAAATATCGAGTCGTGACAGGCAAGGACCGTGTCCCTGACGAGCCAGAACATCGTGAATGCCGCTGCGGCAAAGGCAAGGCAGACCGCAGATGTAAGAAGGATCTTCTGCTTTTTCGAGTAGGAAAAAGATGATATCGGATTTCCCTGAAGGAGCTTTCTGTCGGACTTTGCAAGTTCGATGACCTTCTCGCCGATATAGAAAGCGATGATAAGGAAATACAAAAGCGAGTCAAGAAGGACCGCGATACTGATCGTGTTATATTCGAGCGGGATCTCGTCCGGGATGTCCGGGATATAGTAATAGGCCTTCGGGACGAGGAGCAGAGCCGAGAAGACGACATAGACGTAATCGCGCCTTGCCATCTTGTCGCGGTTCATGAGCATCACGAAGATCGGGGCGAACATGTAAGCCGTGTTATAGAGATACGAGTTCGGCGTGAGGTAGACCATGACCGCCGTGAGGACGAGGAGCTTTTTCCAGCGGGTCTTCTCGTCCTTGAGGAAAGGCATGCAAAGGAGCGTCATCGAAGCGCCCATGAGGACCCAGACCATCTTGATATATCTGGCGTTCGGCAAAAAGCCGAAGATCCTCATCATGAAACCGGTGAAGCCCGTTACGCCGACGGTGAAGTATACGGAATAAAGTCCGCTGCCGCCGCCGAATCCCAGGACGCCGTTTATGAACGCGCGTACGTTGTCGATATAGCCTCCCCTGAAGAACAGGATCGGGATCAAAGTTACTACCGCTCCCGTTGCCATGGCCCAGAAGAACTTCTTGAACTTCTTTTCGAAAATGTAGATCAGGAGGATATAGATCGGATATACCTTTGTGGCAGCGCACAAAGCCGCGAAGACCGCGCCGAGCACGCTGTCAGGCTTCTCCTCCTCGAAAACGGCCCACAGCATGAAAAATACGACCGTGACCGCCAGGTAGTTTCCCCTGTCGAACAGATAGACCGACGGCGCTGATAAGATGAGCGCGAGGCCGATGCCGCCCGCTATGAGGAAGCGCTTGACCCTCTCGGAAAACGTCTTTTGGCTCTCACCCTTGTTCTGGAGATAGACGTGGAACAGGCAGACCGCGATAAAGGCGACCGCGCACACGCCCATCAATACAAGGATCGAATGAAATACCTTCGGATCCTGGTAGGCGAACCTGAGGGTGAAGATGTCATAGCCCGAGTAGTCCGCGAACTTCGTAAAGATATAAGCGATCATCAGGATGATCGGCGGATAGTTACTTAAGTTGCTGAGATAGGGGTTCCTGTCGCAGACCGCGTTGTTGATGGTCGCAAAGTCCTTGTACACGTCGTGGCGGAAGAACCTGAAGTCGCCTATAGGGTACTCATAACCCATGGACCTCGATACGTAGCTGAAGATCAGAAAGGCCGCATAGAAGCCTGCGAAAAGCCCGAAGAAGACAATGAGCTTCTTTCTGTTTTCCTTAGTGCGGTCCATCAAGTCTTCTCCCCTTTAAGATAATAAAATAATAAGCCATGTGATAATAATACAAAAGATATGCAATATCAATCACCGGAAGGCTTTATTAAGCGCCTTGTAACAATATGTTATCCTATTTGCCACAAATCTGCCTATATATGTTTTGACGGGATTTGCATATATGACACCCTAACTGTTAAAATCCTTTTATGAGTGAGAGGATACGATCGATAAAATGTAACGTTCAGTGCATGAACTTTCTCGACGGCATGTATTATGCCCTTTATTTCATCGCGTTCAATTATCTTTTCCTGACAACGACGATGTTCTATAACCAGACGTTCTGGAATTACCACGGCATGCTCGAGCGCGCCATGAATATCGTTACGTTCTTCCTTATCGGCTTATCTGTCGTAACGATCATCCTCCTTTTTGATTCCTGGAAGGAGCGGATCTTACCTGCGGTCCTCTTCGGTGCCGCGATCGCCTACACGGTCATGCGCGGAGGCACATACAATAACGACATCCTGGTCTTTTTCCTCCTCGCGATCTGCTCGAAAAAGAAATCCTTCAAGCTCATCGGCTACATGTCCCTTCTAAGCGGGTTCATCTGGCTTTTCGCTTCGTTAATCTTCTGCAAGGCCGGCATCCTCCGCGACGTGATCAGCTTTAACGGAGGCCACGGCTACGGCATCCTATGCGCCGAGGACCTGATGTGCCATATCTTCACGATGACAACGCTCCTTTTTATCATAAGGACCGGCCGTCCCGGGCTCCCTTCGATCATAATGAGCTTCATATTACTCGTTCTCTCGGCCGTCTTTATCAGATCCGATATCGGCTTTATCTCATATCTCGTACTGATCGTCGTGACATTGATCTACAAATTCGGTGCCGGAAACATCCCTTCGATCAGAAAGAAGTTCGTCGTCGCGCCGTTCGGTCTTTTCATGATCATCTCATATATCGTGGTGTCGGCTCTGACGATCTACCTGACGTTCATCCTGACCCCGTCCTTTATCGAGAAGCTCGCTTCCGGAAACGACGTGTTCAAGCTCATCGCACTTAAGATCAACTGCGGAAAATACGCCTTCTCGAACTACCGGATACTGCCTTTCGGCCAGAAGGTCCGCGAGTTCGGCGAGATCGCGAACTTAAGACAGCAGGTCTACGACGATTCATACTTCGTCCTGGACGTTTCATACATGAGGCTGCTTTTCCATAACGGCTATGTCATGCTCGCTGCGGTCATAACCCTCTTCACGGCCCTTGAGATCCGCCTTTACAGGGAAAGGCAGTTCTACCCGATGTTCGTGGTAATGCTCTTTTCGCTGGTCTGCGCCGTTGACCACAACATGATCGACCCCGCCTACTGCGTCTTCGCTTACCTGATGTTCGCGGAACTCGACTTCGACAGACCGTTCATCTCTTCGTACATCAACAACTGATCTTACTTATATTTTTTCTTTACATACAGGCCGAGAAATACCGTCTTTACGGACGTCATCAGCTTGCTCTTCATTCCCGGGATATATCTCAAAATATCTGTGAGCGGAGGCTTCATCTTCCCGATCTCCTTATCGATCAGTATCCTGATCTCCTCATCGCTGCAATGATATTTCAGTCTGTAAAGCTCCATGGCCGCCCTGTATCTGCACATGACGACCAGGTCGTTATATCCGTAGCTTTTCAGCATCTTGATCTGCTTTTCGATCTGAGGGGTCCTGTCGGTAAAACACTTCATGCTGAAAGACCTGTCTTTTCCGGTTATACTGTCTTCCCTTGACCTGTGATGGTAGAGAGCCTTATTGTAATAAGCTATTTTTTCCGCTTTCTGCAGCACTTCGGTACTGAAAGTAATATCCTCATATACTCTCCCCTTGGGAAACGACATTCCCTCAAGGATATCTCTTCTGTAAAGTCTCGACATAACGTTCATTGCCGCATACATTTCGGGATAGTTCCACGGCCATGTGATCATCGTGAGCATCTTATGAGCTGATACGATCTCTTTTATCCCGTTTTCGCGCGGAGGGTTATATCCTTTTCCGACAGTATCATACCGGATACATGAAAGCGGAACATCGTTTTCGATACAAAGGTTAAGGAGTATCTCATACATATCTTCAGAGATATAGTCGTCAGAATCGACAAAGCCTATATAATCGCCCTTCGCTACCGCCATTCCGGCATTTCTGGCGTCTGACAGGCCGCCGTTTTCCTTGTGGATCACCCTGATCCTTAAGTCTCTCTTCGCCCATTCGTCACACTTGCTGCCGCTTCGATCCGTAGAACCGTCGTCTGCAAGTATTATCTCCAGATTCTTATAAGTCTGTTCAACTACGGATCTTATGCATTGATCCATAAACTCTTCCACGTTATATACTGGTATAATTACTGATATCAACGGTTGTTTTTCCATGCTTGGCACCACCCTTTCAAACTCAATAATGATATACCAAGGTATCAAGAATGGAAACCCTTATTTGAAACACTTAATTGCTAGTTCATATATTGTTAATATGAAAGCAAATTATTTACTGTAAAATAATCTTTATATAGTTCAAGATCGAGGAGGAATTGATATGAAACGTTTTGGTCTTATCCTTTCCCTTTTACTTACGGGAACCCTGTTATTCGTGCTCTTGCCGATCTCAGTCAGAGCAGACGGAGACGAGCCTTCGGGCGGAGATGAACCTGAGATAGTAACCCCCGTCGTCATGGAGGCTCCGGAAACGATAACGGAGAAAGACGACATCGGATATACAACTATCAAGGAATATGACTATCCGCCGGAAGACACGGAAGGCGAGACAGCACCTGTAACGCTTCAGGGGCTTCTTGATAAGGCAATAAATGAGGACGATTCGGTCCTCGTTCAGATAAACATCGCCGACGGAACTTATAATATCGACTGTCCTCTTGTTATCTATTCGAACACGTTCTTAAACCTCTCGGATGACGCCAAGCTGGTCCGCGCGACAGACTCCGGTCTTCTTTTATATGCCCAGCCTGATTCGGGTGACATGGCAACCATAGGCGGATATGATCTCGCCAAGAACATCTTCATCGAAGGCGGATCCCTCATCGGCAATGCCGCTGCCTCACAGAACTATAACGGACCTGTCAGGTTCAATCACTGTAATAACATCATCATCAGGAACACTTCCTTCTCGGATTCGATCGGACACATGCTCAACGTCAGCGGCTGTAAAAATGTCCTTGTTGATTCATGTACTTTCTCCGGCTTTGTAAAATACGGCGGAACATCGGAAGAATTCTACATGGGGCCATTCTCTGAAGATAAGGTCATCTCCAGGCACCGGTCAATCGAAGCCATCCACCTGGATTTCATGAATGCTGAAGGCGAAGATGATCTCTACCTTCTGGACGGAACCGGTCCTTCAAACATCGTCATCAGCTCATGCACATTTGAGGGTGTCGTAAGAGGCGTCGGAACACATCACCTCTCATCCGACATCAAGGGTACGGACATCACCATAAAGGACAACACATTCCGTTCCGTAAAGACCGCCTGTGTCTCCCTTTACAGCTACTCTAACGTAACTGTAAGCGGTAACACCTGCAGCGATTCGGGCTTCTTCCTCATCACGGAAGACGTCTCTGATCTTGTCATATCTTCCAACAGGATATCGGGCATGATAACTGAGGACGATCCGATAAACCAGATCGTCAATCCTCTCTATCTTATCGATGCAACAAATGTAACCGTCGAGAAGAACGAGATAAGCGGATGTGACAAAGACGATCCTTCCAGGGCTATAAATGCAAATATCCTGGTCCAGAAAGTCGACACGATAACATTTACGGAAAACAAGTCCGAGAATTCCACGGATAACGCCGTTCTTGTAAAGGAAAGCACGAATGTTACATTCAATAACATCTCTTCCGAAAAGAAGAACGATTTTACTATCACAGGCGGCGAGAATCCGATCTCCGTCTATGACTCCGACGCTGTCATCGGCTTCGAAGAAATAAACGGCAGTTTCTATTGCAGTAACTCCTCCATAAAGCTTTACTCGAACACGATCAACGGCCGTGTGAATTTCTCCGATTCCCCTTCCTTCGTTGCGGAGAACAACGTGATCACCACAAAGAAAGTTCAGGCGATCAATATCAATAACCCCGCAGGTCCGGTTACATTCAAGGACAACACGATCAGTACGAGTGAATGTGAGAACGCTGCTTATATCAAAAGCAAAGGCCAGAAGATCATCCTTTCCGGAAACTCCTTCTCGAGCAACGTGAGCAAGAATTATATCTATGTCGAAGACAGTGATTCCGTCACAATTGAATCCAACAAGATGGATATCAGGGGTGCTTCCGCGGAACAGGGCATCTCGGTAAATGATTCCACCGTTACGATCAAGGATAATTCCGTATCCGGATGCACAAAATACGGTTTGTACTGCAAGGGCGGAGCAAAGATCACCGCGACAGATAACACGTTCACCGGATGCGCAGTTAACCTGACTTCCGCGACCGTGACCTTCACGGGCAACAAGGTCGATGCATCTTCTCAGAACACGGCGATCATCTTAAAGGATATCACGAATTCCAAGATCGATAATAACGACCTTAAGTACGGAAGAGAAGGTATCTATCTTAATAACTGCAAAGACAGTTCGATACTGAATAATACCTATAGCGGCGAATACAAGACCTGGTACTACGCGGAATCCAACTGCTCGAACAACAGATATCCGCCTAAGCCTTCTTCGCCGGATGTTACGGGAACGCCTGCGTCACCTACACCGCCGGAACCGACCACACCGCCTGTCGATGATGACAGCGCATCCTTCGGCGGATTTGTAGAAAGACTTTATAATGTGGCTTTGGGCCGTCCTTCCGAAGAAGACGGCAAGAACTTCTGGGTAGCAAACGTCAGCGCAGGCAACCTGACAGGTGCGGACTGCGCCAAGTCGTTCCTCTTAAGCCCTGAGTTCCTCTCCAAGAATATGACCGACGAGCAGTTCATCGGTATCCTCTATCAGACATTCTTCGCCAGAAACTATAAGGACGATCCTGAAGGAACCGCTTTCTGGCTCAATTCTCTCAAGGTCGCAGGAAAAGATACGGTAGTCGACGGATTCATCAACTCCACCGAGTGGTGCAACATCTGCGCTTCTTTCGGTGTCAGATCCGGAGCAACAAGAGCCAAGGCAACGATACCTTCCGCTAATGCCAAGGCATTCGCCGAGCGTCTGTACACATGCTGTCTCGGACGCGAGGCCGAGCAGGAAGGTCTCATGTTCTGGAGCCTCGCTCTTACCAACCAGGAAACATCCGGTTCCGATGCCGCACGCCTCTTCTTTGAATCAGGCGAGTTCACCGGATTCGGACTTAACGACAGAGAATACATAAAGAGACTTTACACGACATTCATGGGCCGTGAGGCTGATGACGGAGGACTCACCTTCTGGCTCAACTCAATGGCTAACGGAGCCACCAGAAACGACATCTTCAACAGTTTTGTGGCATCACCTGAATTCACGGAGATCTGCAAGAGTTACGGTATCAGAAAATAAAATAAGTCGGGGCAAATAAACTCAAGAAAAGGGTGTTTCAAACTTCGGTTTGAAACACCCTTTGTTTTTGATAAAACCGCCTGTTATTCGGCTTTGCTCTTCCTGAGCTTTCCGGTCAATCCCTTGATCTTCCCCGCTATCGTGTTAACGGCTTCGACCGCCATCGTTTCCTTCAGAAGGAGCATGACGGCGCAGTAAGGGATGAAGAAGGCGATCGCCGAGACGGCGAGATTTACGAATGCGATCAGCATCGTCTTGTCGGTCTTTACGGGGATCTGCCAGAACTTGAATACGATGCAGCAGGCGGAGGATATGACGATCGCTATGGCGATCTTCCAGAAACTGATGTTCTTGATGACGGGGATTATGTCCACGATGTCCCTGTGCCTGTACATGTAAATGAGCTGGTAAATGAGTACCGCGATCTCGGCTAAGAGTGTTCCTATGGCCGCACCCTCACACTGGATGAACGGGATAAGGGCGAAGTTGAAGACGAGATCGACAACGGCTCCGAGGACAACTGATTTAAGGACCACGTTGATCCTGCCTGAAGGTATGAGGATCTGAAATCCGATGATGTTCGTAATGCCGATAAATACGATGGTCGGCATGATCGTCTGCATCGGAAGGACAGCGCCCAGGAATGACTTCGGTGAGATAAAGAGGACCGCGTCCCTGGCATAGAACATGAAGTAGACCATCAAAGGAAGGGAGAGGACAAAGACAAGGTTTAAAGCTTTCTTTGTTATCTTCCTGAACTCGTCCATGCGGTTCTGCTGGAAGTAGTAGGATGCTCTCGGCAAAAGGACTGCGCCGAGGGACGTAACTATCGATGTGAGGATGGATTTGACCTTGACTGCCGTATCGTAGACGGCCGTCTGGCTGAAGCCCTCGTCGCTCGTGCCCGACAGGAACTTGAGCATGAGAGTGTCGAGATGGAGGTAGACGGTTGTTGCGCAGCTCATCGCGAAGAAGGCGAGAGTTGCCTTGAAGTGCCGCTTAAAGTTGTAGCCGTCGAGTTTTCGAAAATAGATATATTTACGGGCATTAATGAAGTTTAATATCGATGAGGCGGTGGAAGCGAAGATCGTGATGCCGCCGTATATGACATAATCTTCCCTCTTATTTACGAGAAGGAACATCGATATGACCGCGATGACCTTGAAGATGAGGGACCTGACCGTGATGTAATCGTATTTTTCGAGTGCTTTATAGAGCCATTCTATTCCGAGGGCCGAGAGAAGGATGTTCGGACACATTACGGCGAAGAGCGTGATCTCGCTCCTGAACGAAGGTATCAGGAGGACCGTCCCGAATAACCCTATGTATGCGATGACCGCGATGGCGAGATTTATGAGAAGGAGTTCGTGGACTGCCTTCGACAGTTTCTCCTTGTCGTCTCTGACTGAAGCGCAGAGCTTGACACCGTAGGCGGGGATGCCGAGCTGGGAGAACATGACGAAGTACGATATGACGGAGGTTGCCGTAATGACCTTTCCCTTGTTCAAAGTCTCGAGGACCCTGTTGATATATGGATAAGTGATAAGAGGAAAGATAAACGACGACAACGACAGTATCGCGTTCATGATAAAGTTCTTTTTTAAAGATACCTGCTTTGCCATCTGATCTCCCTGATGCGGTCTTTTAATATGAGTGAGTATATCACGTTTCGGGCGGTTTTGTTATGTTTGCCCTAATTATGCCTCTGATAAAGGGCTTTCCGAAATAGCAAGAAGGCCTTTTTTGTTGTATACTCTGTGCATGGAACCGGTAAAAGAAAGTAAGCTCCTATCCAAAGGTATCAATTTCAGCGCGCCAATAAACGTGTTGTATTATGTCCTGTTCATTCTTTTTTTCAACTACCATTTCATGCGTACGACGATGTTTTCGAAGGAGCGGCTCTATATCTATAACGATATATTCGAGCTTTGGTATAACAGGCTCACGACGGTCCTTCTCGTTTTAACCGTATTCACGATAATATTCCTGATCCCAAAGATCTCATATAAGGCCATGGCCGTATTGATGCTCGTCATCGTGGCTCTCTATGACAGGAACAGAGAGGTCATAACTTACAGGCAGTATCTCGTATTTGTCATGCTCATAATCTCTTCTTACGGTAAATCCTATAAGAAGATCGGCATAACGGCCCTGATCTCCGGGTGGGCCTGGATCCTGGTAAGCGCCGTCGCTTCGCAGACCGGATATATCTCCGACATCGTTTACAGGAGCGGAAGAAGCCACTCCTTCGGATCTATCTATTCCACGGATCTTTTCTGCCACGTACTGACGCTGACGATGGTCTATTATATCATCCGCAAGGGAAAGCTCACCATCTGGGAATATATGGGGACACTCCTCATCCTTGTCGTAAACGTATTCTTTATCGGTGCAAAGATCGGACTTGCGTGCATGTTCCTTCTTATGGTCGGGACGCTTTTTTATCAGCATGTCCTTCCGAAGCAGAAGATCCCCCAGAGGTTCACCAGAGATGTCTTCGCCGTATCGACCCTGTCGTTTTTTATCTTTGCAGCCTTAATGTATATCCTCACGTTGACATATACGAGTAGCCCCAAGCTTGCGGTCAACAACATCCATGCGCTGAGGACGATCAAGCTGCGCTTCATATACGGTCAGCAGGCTCTCCGCGATTACCCGGTTGAACCTTGGGGAACTGCGATAAGAGAAGTCGGAAACGGAGGCGTTCAGGAAGGAACCGTCTCGCAGGAGGAGTACTTCTTCATAGATATCTCCTATATCAAGCTTCTTTTGAGGGAAGGCTACTTCATCTTCTCGATGGTAATGCTCGTATTCTTTATAGCAGAAATAAGGCTCTTCCGTGCAAAGAACTATTATGCGATGTTCGTGCTTTTCGTCTTCGCGTTCGACTGTGCGGTCGAGCATCACATTTTCGAGATAGGATATAGCCTTCTCATATACCTGTCATTCTGTGATCTTGAAGCTAAGCCTCTTAAAATTGACGTAAAGTCCTGGCTGCCCCTTCATCTAATGAGAACTCGGCGCGCCAGCCGAGAGACTCGAGCCGCTCGGATCTCAGAGAAGAGTTGTCCATGAGGTTATAGCCCTTCTTCTCGGTATCCGAAGGAACATCGAAGACCACTTTTACATTGCCTGCTCTTGCAAGAGCCTCAGCTATATCCCTGATCGAACAGACCGAACCGGGATTCGAGATGTTATATGCGGTATTTTTCTCACCGTTTAAGAGAACACATAAGACGGCCGATGCGCAGTCTAACATATAGCAGTATGACCGGAGCTGCGTTCCCATGCTCTTCATGACGATGTCTTCGCCGTTTGCGGCTTTTCTCGTAAACTGCGCCGTCGCCCTGCTGTCGGACTCGGTTATCGTAGGTCCGTAGATATGGCCCGGCCTTACGATCACCGGATCGATACCGTATTCCTCCGAATAAGCAACGCACATCGTCTCGGCCATCCTCTTGGCGTTCGGATAGCAGGCTCTCGGATTAAGGATGTCGACTGATCCGTAGTAGTCTTCCGGGAACGGATCGGAATTGTCCTTTTTTCCATAGACTTCGCTTGATGATACATAAAGGATCCTCGCATCATTTTTCCTCGCCAGATCCAGAAGGACCTTAAGCCCCGTCGTATTTGCGAGCATCGTCTCGACAGGTTCCTTCGTATATGCCGCGGGATTCGCGTTGCTCGCGCCGTGGATTATAAGATCGGTATCGATATCTATCGGATCGGAACTCGTCGCATCATATTGGACGAACTCAAAGTCCTTACCTTCGAACCTCTTCTTCGTTCTTTCCATATTTCTGGCCGCGAGGATGACCCTGATGCCGTAACCGTATGCTTCGTTAAGATGAAAGAGTATATCCGCGACGGGCGATACGAGCATTCCCGTACATCCTGTCAGGAACACCTTCTTGCCCTTAAGTCTCTCGATCCCCGGAACGTGCTTTATCACACGGTCCATGTCGTTTCTGTATTCGCCGTTGACCTTCATTATTTGAGCCAGTCGTCTTTCTTGACCTTCAATAATGCCTTGAAGATCATCATGTCATCCATGGTCGTGATCTTGAGATTCTCTTCCGAACCTCTCGAAAAGTATACCTTCTCTCCCAATTCCCACATAAGGGTACAGGAGGCAGCGGTATTGGTAATCCCCTTCTTCTTTGCTTCCTCATGAGCCCAGAGAAGTTTCCCTAACGTATATGTATGAGGGGTCTGAGTCCTGAACAGCTGATCTCTCGGGATCGACTGGTCGGAAGACTCTCCGTTATCGTTGCTCCTGAAGACCGCTTCCACACAAGGGATCGCGGCTACGGCACTTCCGTGCTTCTTGAATGTTGCCATGCTGTCCGAGATGATCTCGCTCGAGACCAGACATCTGTTGCCGTCATGGACCATAACGACGTCATCTTCGCTGCATTCTTCCTTGAGTGCCATAAGTCCGTTATAGATGGACTCCTGGCCCGTTGCGCCGCCCGGGACTACCCAGCGGAGCTTATCTACGCCGAACTGCTTGGCATATGCCTTAACGACATCCACCCATGAAGGAAGAGTCGCAACTATTATCGCATCGATGCTCGGATGCTTCTGAAAAGCCTCCATCGTATGTATTATCAAAGGTTTGTTCTCGACATGAATGAACTGCTTAGGGATATCCTGCCCCATGCGCGATCCCGTTCCGCCTGCAGTAAGCAATGCTATATTCATACGTTTCACCTCACATATGTAGTCCAGTGTATTATACTACATTGCCGCTCATTTGATACAATCTGCCCGTGTGATTTGGTATAATCATGGATATTATCAGGCAAAGTAAGGTATTTGGTATGTTCTTTTCGATTATTGTCCCTGTCTATAACGTGGAGAGATATCTTGAGCGTTTTTTTGACAGTGTGATATCCCAGGACTACGATAAATGGGAAATGATTCTGGTCGATGACGGCTCCTCTGACGGTTCGGGAAAGATGTGTGATGATCTTGCTTCAGGTGATCCGAGGATCAGCGTAATACATAAGGAGAACGGCGGCGCTTCAAGTGCCAGAAACCTAGGGCTCACAAAGGTCAAAGGCGATCTTGTCATGTTCTTGGATCCTGATGACTGGACGGAAAAGAGCCTTCTTTCCGAATACCTTAAAGGGTTCGAAAAAGGCGCGGATCTCGTCGCCTGCGACTATAATATCGTCTCCGAGACCGAGGAAGGTCTTAAGATCGTCAAGGGCAACAAGTTCACGGGTTCCACGGGAAGGATCATCGAAGGCAAGGATATCTATCCCACGCTCCTTCGTAAATCCGCAACGATCAGCAACAAAGTGATGAAAAGGGACCTCGTCTCGGATCTGAGGTTCGACGAGAATATGTCCTTCGGCGAGGATACGCATTTCCTCATAAGAGTGCTCGAGCGCATCAGATCGATCTATATCACGGACTACGCGGGTTATAACTATCTCGTAAACAGGCTCGGGAACACCGTGTCCGCATCGCTCGGATCCCGCGATCTCGAGTTTCTCGGAAACAACAAAAAGATCTATGATATCCTGAGCGATTCTCCCGACAAGTCGATCGGCGTCCACAGGATCAATATGGCAGTAAACCAGATCCTGGACAAGATGTGGGCCCAGAACTTCGATTACAGGTCCGACAAGACATATCTTCCCGCCTGTAAGGATCTGGCACGTTACCCGAAGTTTAAACACGTCGTTAAGTATTTGACAAATCCGGACTACACTGTTAAAAACAGATTGCGTTTTCTGTCGTTCATGATCTCACCTGCGATCTGGCTTCGAAGACTTCTCAAAAAAGAATATAAAGGTGTGTAAGATGATCCATTACGTTGACCTGAGGGGAAAAGATAAAAATACCGCAGATATCAAGGCTCCCGACGATATGTGCGAGATCATGCGCGTGCGCGGATATAACAAGATACTCTTCGCAAGGCCGAAGACAAACGGCGGCAGACTGAACAATATAACGACGAACCTGTCCAACTGGTTTTCAGCCCTTAAGATATTAAAGCGCGGCGATACCCTCGTGTATCAGTATCCGCTCGGACTCCGCCGTAACAGCATGATGATGTTCAATTTCGTAAGATCGGTAAAAAAGCTTAAGCTGATCCTCCTGATCCACGATGTTGATTCGATAAGGGGTTATAACGTCAAGGCCAACGCGTGGAAGGAAAAGATCTTTTTCAAGGCGGATGCGATCATCTGCCATAACGACAGGATGAAGAAGTGGCTCATCGATTTCGGCCTTCCTTCCGAAAAGCTCTTTCCTCTTAAGATATTTGATTATCTTCAGGGCGATTCCTACGCGAAAACGACAGATACGAACGATATCATCCTCGCAGGCAACCTCTCCACGAGAAAAAGTCCTTACATAGGCAAGCTCCTGGATCTTGAGCGCGGATATAACATCAACCTCTACGGTCCTAATCTCGAAAACAGCGAATCATACAAAAACTCCAGATACTTCGGTTCCTTTGCCCCGAGCGAGCTTACGAAAAATCTTGAAGGCAGGTTCGGTCTTGTCTGGGACGGCGATTCCGTCGAAGAATGCAGCGGCATGACAGGTGTCTATCTGAAGTACAATAATCCGCATAAGGTATCTTTATATATCTCTTCGGGGATCCCCGTCATCATCTGGAAACAGGCGGCTCTCGCTGATTACATAACAGAAAACAACTTCGGCATCGCGATCGATTCCCTGAACGATCTCGGCGAAGCTCTTAAAAGTGTCGATGAAGGATCCTACGGGAAGATGCGCGAAGCGGTCCTTGCCGAGAGCAAAAAACTTCGAAGCGGCTATTATCTCAACAGTGTCCTCGACGAGATCGAGTCGAAGTTAAACTGACTGATCCTTATTGAAATAGAGCTTAAACCCGTGATGCGATCTCTGCTTTTCCTTGGGCGGGATCTGCATATAATCGGGTCCGTAAAGCTGCGTCAGATACGTATCGTAGTTCTTAGGCGCCTTGAACGTCTTCCCTTCAAAATCGACATCGACCTGAGGGATATATTCCGCCTTCTTTACGCGCTCCTCTATCGTATGTACCGGAGCCGTTACGACACCTATATACTCGCACTCGTCAAATGGATACTTCATTCCGAGTTTCTGGATATTATTATAAAATCTCTTCACTCCGAAAAGCTTCGATACCGGACGGATAAGGATATGTATGATCTTCCTCGTCAACGTCCTTCCCTTCCAGGCATTAAATAGTCCGCTGTACATGAAGAGCCTGTTGATCTTGATCTTCCTGTAGTGTGACTTGAGTTTTTTATCATCTTCCGGAAGTCCCTCGATAGGGAAGATATCGATAAATACAGGCAGGAGGAAAGGCTTTTTGCTCGTGCCTCCGAGATTGTTCTCGATTATGAGAGAATAATCATACAAGCGCCAGCATTCCGAATGGACGCATGCCGAAGGATCGGGCCTTTGAAGGACATACTTGCCTCCGATCAGTCCTCCGCATAGTTCCTGAAGCTTCTCGCAGTCAGGCCTCGGCATATTAAGATCTATATCGTCATCCCAGGGGATGAATCCCTTGTGCCTGACGGCACCCAGGAGCGTTCCGCCCGAGAGGTAATATCTGAGACCGTTCTTGTCGCAGAATTCGGTAAGGGCACATGCCATCTCTATGAGCTTTTCCTTAAGATCGTTAAGACCTGCTTCCTTCCCGAGATCCTCGGGTGTCATCTGTCTCAGCATACCGTCTCCTCCGGGAATCTGATCTCCAAAAATATGTGCGACTCGCGCTCTTCAACGGAAGGGATGCGGTGATAATCCCCGTAGAGCTGCTTTAAGTATCCTTCATAGTTCACGGGTATCATGAACTTATGTCCGTCAAACTCGTGAGGCTCCGTATTACAGAGCCCTTCCCTGTCATATATCTCGCCGAAGTAGTGCTTTCTTCCCGAAGGGATCGCAACGCATCTGGAATTGTTGTTCTTACACATCTCATGACACTTCTGCGTCAGCTGTGCCCACTTCGTTACCGAGAAGAACCTCAGAAGCGAACCGATCCTGATCTTCCTGTTAAAGATCTTCTCTGCTTCCTTATTGCCCTTGGCAAGTTCCCTCATGAGCTCCCTGTTGCGGTAGAAGACACGGCACGACAGGAACAGTCCCATTCCCATGCAAAGCGTACCGTGGAGTTTTCTGATTAGTTTGTTGTTCGGGACGTTTTCGATACGGAAGAGATCTATGAAGAAGCCGCATTCGTCCAGGAACTTGTCTTCCCTGCCTCTTAAGACACTGCCCTTGAGCCTTATCCTGCCGATCGTCATTCCGTACTCGGGCGTGTCGTCCGTGTGGACCCAGTACTTGTCCCCGTATTCCTTCCTGAAGGCCTCGATGAACCTGTCATAGTCGGAGGACAGGATCCCCAGATCCATATCGTCGTCCCACGGGATGAATCCGTTATGCCTGATAGCCCCAAGAAGGCTTCCTCCGAGGAGCATGTAGGTCACGTTATATTTCCTGCAGACTTCAGCTATATCTTCGGTCATGTCCATGAGGATCTTCTGGAACCTTATAAGATCGTCGCCTTCAAGATGCGCCAGATCCCCCGTGGTGTCGCTGTTCAAAGTCTTAAAATATTCTACCGTTGACAGTCTCAACTGTTTTCCTCCTTTGGCCTCCGGCAAAAAGTCAGAAGCTTCCCTCCTGTTTCTTTCCGAAGAACTTGGCCTTCAGGAAAGCCGTTCCCTTCTTGAAGATCTTCTCGTCACCCAGATTGAGGAGCGGCACTTCCATGATGTCGCTCTTCCTGATCTCACCTGTCGATAACTTATATTCAAGCCAGCAGTTGAAAAGAAGCTCCGACAGTCTTCCCGGATACCTCTTCTCAAACGCGCTCCTGTCTCCTGTCCCGATATTTTCCACGACCTGATCGATTATGGAAAAGAGCCATCCGCAGTAATCAGCGAGAAGTTCCTTAGGCAGGATCATCATGTTGAACATATAGCCCCACGTCCTGTCCATTGCCTTATCGAAAACTTCCAGATACTCCGGATACTTTTCCGCCACGACTTTCCTCATCTCATCATATTCCTCTGCCTGATGAGTATGTATGTAATGGGATTTCAAAGACTCGATATAATATCTTCTCTTCTTCGGAACGATGATCCTATGTGTGCTAAGGATCTTATCGAGTTCATCACCCGTTATCGCCTGCTTGTCCTTCCCTCTGAAAAACCTTCTGTAGTGAACAAGTCCGATATATGAAGCATCGAGATTCTTCCATGCCCAATAGATACCCGTCAGTTCACAGTAGAGCGGGTTCTTGCCGGATATATTATCTCCGTCGTCATCTCTTTGATATGTGAGATCTTTGTCGCTAATGGCTGAACCTACCCAAAGCGGAAGATATACCTGATCTTCGGGCATGGGCGCTTCCTTATGCGCAGCAACGATTACACGGATATTCTGCATCTTATCTGACCAGGATTGCTCCTGCTACCTTCTTTCCCGCGATCTCGATCTGCTCGACTTCTCTCTGGATGACCACCGCGTTGGCACGGTCGAGCTTCTCGACCAGTACGACTGCATCATAAGCTGCGAGGTGATCATATGCTTCCTTGTCCGTGAGGATATTCCTCTCGAGACCGAATCTTAATCCCAGATCCTTGATCTTCTCGAGACTCGGTTTCAGTTTGCCTACATAAGCTTCGGAATCAGCGCCCGTGAAAGCAACCGTATTTACTTCCGGATACATTGACTTGATATTCCTTACTGTTCTCATAATGGCTTCATCCGTATCAAGGAGAAGTCCGCGGTTTTCCTTCTTGGCGATCAGCCTGTCGATCGGGCCGTACTTCTTAGCCGGGTAAGCGTTCGGGCCGATACCGGCATAAGTGCCGAGTTCCTCTGCAGAATGGAGCTTGCCGTTGAAGAAGAACAGGAGATAGTAAAGGCAGATCATCGCAAAAGCGCCGAAGCCGAAGCCGAATACGATATACTTGATCACGCTCTTAATGACATCGGCTGTCGTAGGCATGGTCGGCGCAGGAGCAGGATAAGGGATCTCCGCCTTGAGATTATTTATCGATGTGATCTCGTTGATGAGATTCTGGATCCTTGCCGTATAGTTGTCCTGGATCGCGGCAAAGCCTTCATCCTGACCGCTCTTACTTAATCTGTTGACTTCCTTGACCGTAAATGCGGCTCTTGTCTCTTCATCAAGCGTGCCCGTATATGCATTGATCTGGTTCAGGAGTTCTTCGAGCATATTAACGGCGTTTTCTTCCGTCTCACCGTACATCTTGAGATACAGGATATGTCCCGCATCATCGACGGTGAAATTAAAAAGATCGAGGGCTTCCTGTCTCTTAAGACCGCCCTTACTTGCTACAAGGTCCCAGTCGGTAAGATCCATGATCGCATTGGTATAGTAGCTCATGAGGCCTGCCGGGAACTGTCTCGGTGCACCGGTCTCATCAGGTGTGGCAATAAACTGGAGATATATGGAAGCTGTTCCTACGGAAGTCCTGTCAAAGGAAACCAGGGCATTGTCATTAAGCTCATCGACCTCATCCTGGATCTCTTCGATCCTTGCATCGTAAGCAGCATCCTGGGAAGCTGCTATCTCATATGAATCCTCATATGCGATCTTATCTTTCCTGCACTGTTCTTCGTCGTTATCCCAACGTCTCAAAGTCTTATATACATCAAATCCGCCCATAAGGACCGATGCGGTCAACGCAACGACCAGGATGGACTTCCATCTTCTCAAGATGAAGTAAAAACAATCGCGCCCCTTTGCCTGATACATGTCAGTATTCTCCCCTGCAAATTAGGTTATAACCCTAGTATTATAATATACCGGCCCCGATTTTTATATAGGGACGGCATTTTTCGGCATTTTTCACACAGTTTGGGGATTATTTCGATCCTTTTCGGGCTAAAACGGTGATAAAGGTCTTTATGAATATCTTGATGTCGAGAGCGAGCGAGAAGTTCCTTATGTACTCATTGTCGAGCCTGACGATCTCCTCAAAATCGGTTATCTCCGATCTGCCTGAGACCTGCCACATACCCGTAAGTCCCGGCTTTATGGCAAGGCGGCTCAGGTGATGCGGGTCATACTGCTCATACTCGTCGAGCGTGGGAGGCCTCGTTCCGACGACCGACATGTCGCCCTTGAGGATATTCCAGAACTGCGGGAACTCGTCGATACTGGTTTTCCTTATGAACTTGCCCACAGGGAAGATCCTCGGATCGTTCTCCATCTTGAACATGAGCCCCTTCATCTGGTTCTGGTCCATGAGCTCCTTCTTGCGCCCCTCGGCGTCGGTATACATCGAACGGAATTTGTACATCTTGAATATCTTGCCGTTCTTACCTACTCTCTTCTGCGAAAAGAATACCGGGCCGGGCGACTGGATCTTGATAAGCGGTGCAAAGATAAGGAACAGAAGTCCCGTGAAGATGAGCCCTGCTACCGACAGGAAGATGTCAAAGACTCTCTTTATAAAAAGCTCCAGGAGCGTTCCCTTGTTTATCGTGGATGTGATGACGGAGTAAGGACCTTTCTGTTCCATCTGGATATTCGGAAGGCTCGCCATCTCCATGTTAAGTCCGATATGGACTGTAATACCCATGTTGAGAAACTTCTCGGAAAGCTTCCCGTTCTCTTCGCCCTTGGCGAGGATATAGACTTCGTTAACGGCGTTTTCCTTGATGAACTCCAGGATGTTCGCCATCTTAATGACAGGAACTCCGCCTATCTCCGTGTCGCCGCTTTCTTTTCCGTCAAGAAGGATTATTCCCACAAAGGTCAGAAGGCCGTTGTTGTCTGCCTTGAGCGCATTAAGGAAATCCTCAACGGTCTCACTGTGAGACACGACGATAACGTTGGAGTTGATCTTGCCGCTCTTGAACCTGCTCTGGATATAGGCCTTCAAAAGGCACCTTAAGATATACATATAGACGTTGCTGAATACGAAGAACAGACCGAACACCATTCGGGAATAAGTCGCACTCTCCTTAAGGACGAAGAGCACTCCGATGACGCCCGATATGACTCCGATATTGGTAAGTCCCGTCTGCCAGACTTCTATCAGATACCCTCTCTTAAGGATGCTGCTGTGAAATCTCGCAAAGAGCATGAGGACAATATAGATCACGACGATCGCGATATCGATCTTCCAGTAGAAGGAAAGGTCGTTCCTGATATGGTCAAACCACAGGATCGCAGCGGTAAAAAAGGCCAGCTCGATACTGAGCAGGTCCGCAAGGATAAAGTCTATATGTTTGGAACGAACAGAACCGCCGCTTTTTTGCATTTCCTTCAATCTCCGTAAAAAGGTGCTTCACGCACTCATGTAAACATTATAGCGATATCGCGGAGATTTTCAATTTAAGGGAGCCTTCCGCCCCTCTTGAATCGGGACCGCTCAATCCATATAATTTGACGGTGAGGAGTTTAAAGTGATATGAAAAGATTTTTGAAAACAGCGGGCATCAGCCTTCTGTTCCTTTTAATGGTCGCGGGGCTTATCTTCCTTTCCGCCTCATTCTGGCTGATAAACACCTGGGGAGGGCTGACTTTTGACGAGGTCCTTTACCACATCTATGCTCCGATGACGGGAGCGGGGACCGGCGTCCTTACCGCCTTGTTTTTGAAGTATCTTCTTCCCGTTCTGGTCTTATCCGGGATCATCATTACGCTGTTCATCCTTTTTCGAAAAAAGAAAAAGGTCAGGAAACTGTTCCTCATCCTGATCCCGTGCCTGACAGCGGTATTTTTCATCGCAGGCGCGCTCTATCTTGTAATAAAGCTCGATATCATCAACTACATAAAGGATCAGAACAGCTCCACCGATTTTATTGAAAATCACTACGTCAAGCCCGGGATCACCCCGATCTCTTTCCCGGAGGAGAAGAGAAATCTCATCTACATCTACCTGGAGTCGATGGAGACGACCTACGCGGACAAGGCTTCCGGCGGTGCCTTCAATGAGAACGTGATACCTGAGCTTACGGAGCTCTCTCTCGAAAACGAGAATTTCTCGGGAAACACCGGGGTCCTTAACGGCGCCATCCCACTGTCGGGTTCCACCTGGACGATGGGTGCCATCTTCGCGCATACGGCGGGTCTCCCTCTTAAGGCGGGCATCTCCCGTAATGATATGAACACTCAGGAAGAGTTCTTCCCGTCTCTCGTGACACTCGGAGATATCCTGGAATCCGAAGGCTATACAAACGAATTCCTGGTCGGTTCGAATGTCAATTTCGGAGGAAGAAGGCTGTATTTTGAGGATCACGGCGACTACGACTTCTTCGACTACAAATCCGCGGTCAAGGACGGTCTTATTCCCGAAGACTATTATGTCTGGTGGGGATACGAGGACTATAAGCTTTTCGGATTTGCAAAAGATGAGCTCGCCAGGCTGTCCCAAGAAGATGAGCCTTTTAACCTCACGATACTGACGGTGGATACGCATTTTGAGGACGGGTATGTCTGTGAACTTTGCGGCGACGAGTTCGAAGATCAGTATGCCAATGTCATGGCATGCTCCAGTAAGCAGGTCGACGGATTCATCAACTGGTGCAAGAAACAGGATTTCTATGAAGACACGACGATAGTTCTGGTCGGCGATCATCTGACGATGGACTCCGACTTCTGCGCCTATATCTCCCCTTCATACCAGAGAAAAGTCTATACCGCGATCATAAATTCTCCGGCTGAGCCCGAAGATCCCGACAGATACAGGAACTACTCCACCATGGATATGTTCCCCACGACCCTTGCCGCTCTCGGCGCGGAGATAAAGGGAGACCGCTTAGGCCTCGGTACCAATCTCTATTCGAATGAAGACACTTTGCTCGAGCAATATAACAAGGATGAACTCAACAAAGAACTTAAAAAGAAATCTGAGTTCCTCGAATCCTTCAACACGGCCGAGGTAAATGATGCACTTATAAACCGTTACAGGAACAACATCCAATTCTACTATTCGCTCCAGACATCCGTATACAGGGATCCTGTCCTCACCATATCTTATAAGACGTCTGCAGACATAGGCGATACAGATGGTCTGGAAGGCATGTTCCTGAATCTCACCTACGGAGACAAAGAGGTGACGGATGAATTCGAGATCTCAAGAAAGTCATCTCTGGAGGAAGCTCTCCCGGGATTTGATCCGTCGGAGCCTGTTCAGGTGACCGTTATCCTTAAGATCGACGGTGAGGAATATATCATGGAAGACGTGACGTTTGATGACCCTGTCATCAAGTCCTCTTATATCGACGAGTATCTGGCCGCCATCAACAATCCGGATTATGTCATCTTCATAGCAGGCAAGGACGAGATGTCAGATAACCTGTCCGACAAGACCACCGGCATCCTCAGGGACATGGGCATCACATCCGATCTCAAGAGCGGTTACAGGAACGGATTCCTTGCCGTCATAACACCTGAAGGTGTCGCCTACGAAGAGATGGGCAAAGACTATGTCCTTACCTTCGAGGGCTCATATAACGATATCGAATACTCTATTAAGAGCGCAGGCTACGACGATGAGCCTGTCGCGTCGATAGTCATAAACGGAACTGAATATGCCGCGAACAAGCGAGGTCTTAACTTCGTTATCGTCGATAAGGAGACCGGTGAAGTCTTAAGTGTCGACACCTTCGACACGTACGAGAAGTTCTGTCCGCGCACCGCGTGATACTTACTTATTGTTGTCCTCTGCTTCCCATAAATGATGTTAGGGATCAACCGCTCCTGCCGCCTATGTGCAGGTTGTGAGAGCGGCGATTCTGAAGAAACAACCGCTCCTGCCGCCTATGTGCAGGTTGTGAGAGCGGCGATTCTGAGGGATCGATAACGACAACAAAACCTTACCAACACAGATGACAAAGGTGATATCAAAAGTATCTCTTTCATGAGCATAAAAATATCGGCACAAACGACGGTATTTCGTGTCTGTGCCGGTATCGATCCGGTTAAGCATATTAAACTGCTCCCGACAGGGAAAGATCATCAGCCTTCTATGGCGATGCGGCCTGTGCCAGGAAGAGCATTCGGCTCTTTTCTCGGGATCGTGAGTTTCAGGACACCGTCCTCAAACTTCGCCTTGATATCTTCGTTCTTGATCTGGTCACCGACATAGAAGCTCCTCGTCATGGCGCCGGAATAACGTTCGTGGCGGATAATGTGACCTTTTTTATCGGTCTTGTCCTGATCGTGACCCTTGACTGCGCTGATCGTCATGTAGCCGCCGTCAAGCTTGCAGTCGATCTGATCTTTCTTGAAACCCGGAAGATCGATCTCGAGCTCGTAGCTGTCGTCAGTTTCCCTGACATCAGTCTGCATAACGTGCTTTGCGTTTTTGCCGTAGAGCTTGCGGTCAATGTTCTCGAATTCGTGCATCGGGAAACCAAACATCCAATCATCAAACAGATTCTCTCCAAAAATGCCGTTCATCAACATAAGTCATTCCTCCAATCATCAGTTGATAACGCATTGGGGCGGAGGTCTTATATCTGATCTTCGTTCCTTTGTTTCGCCCACATTATAGGTCCGGATCTTGAGGTGTCAAGCATCCGGAAACGTTAAAAACTGCACAAACATTTTTGTGCAGTTTTCGCTTTAAATCGAGTTTTCGCGGACTAAAATTATATGGGATCCGGCTCTCTGTTTTGAGTGCCGGATTTTTTATGGTCAGTAGATGAAGAGCAGAATACCGAACCAGTGGACGACTGCGCCTAAGAGGACGAAAATGTGCCAGATGAAGTGCATTCCCTTGGAATCTTTTGCGAACGGGATCATACCGAATGTGTAGAGGAGGCCTCCCGCTAGAGTTACGAGAAACAGCCACAGGTCGTTCTTGAGCATGCCGGGAATGAACAGGACACCGCTCCAGCCGATCAGGAAATAGAGGGTGTAATGAAGAGGCCTGAACCTTCCGGGGCCGAATACCCCGATGAACGTGATGCCGAGGATTATGAGACCCCATTGGATGCAGAACATCACAAGTCCCTTGACGTCTCCCCAGTATACGAGGCAGAACGGGGCGAAAGTTCCTCCGATCAGAAGATAGATCGAACAGTAGTCGAACCTTCTCCATAATCTCTTTACTGTCAGTCCGTGTTTGAAGGAATGGTAGAGGCAGCTCATCAGGAACAGGATTATGAGGCAGATACCGTAAAAGAGAGCAGCCATGATCTTCCTGCCGTTGTCGGAGATAACGAGAAGTATGACGAGGCCTGCGACCGACAGCCCGGCGCCGATCCCGTGCGTGACCGCGTTTCCGATCTCCTCGAGCAGTGTCAGCCTCGGAGGCTCGTTACGTCTTCTGATCTCTTCTTTACTAAGCATGGTCTTTCCTTCCTTATCCTCGTAAGATTATACACTATAAAAGGCAGTTTAACACTGTTAAAGATACCGCAGTATCAGGGCTCGGACGAACTTTACAGGATGCCGTATGTTTCCTTCATCCGAAGGACCCTCAGGACCTTCTGATCTATCATTTCTTCGCTGATCCTGCCGTTTTCGACGGCATCTTTGACTGCTTTATATGCTTCATCCAGGTCGTCCGGCATGAGGACGATGTCGGCTCCCGCCTCGATCGCCATGAGCGACGCTTCACCCGCGCCGTACTTGTCCGTGATCGCTTCCATCCAGAACGAATCCGTTATGATGACGCCTTCAAAACCCAGCTCGTCACGAAGTACCGACATCATGGATGGTGACAATGTCGAAGGAAGATCTCCCGTCACAGCAGGGACCGTTATATGACCCACCATGACCATTGGCGCTCCCGAACTGATGCCCGAAGAGAAAGGAACGAATTCCTCATTCATTAGCTGATCTAACGTCTTGTCGAGCACGGCAGTTCCGAAGTGGCTGTCGGAAGATGCCCTGCCGTGTCCCGGGAAGTGCTTAAGGACACATATTATCCCGCAGGAGTTAAACGCCTTTACGGACTCCTCCACTGCAAGGCTTACGCTATCGGGATCTTCACCGAACGATCTTGAACCTATGACGCCGCCTCCGCCGAACGCGATGTCGGCCACGGGCGCGAAGTCCGTATTGAAGCCATGTTCTTTAAGATAGCCCGAGATCTGTTCGTACATGTTGTACGGGTCTTGCGATTCATTTACCGGCAGGAACCACGGGACGTCGAAGTCGGGATCTGCCGCGATCCTTACTATGTCTCCGCCTTCTTCGTCGATCGATACGATCATGCCTGAAGAACAGAATACTTCCGTCAGGGCCTTGAGCTGATCAGGATCTTTTATGTTACCTCCGAAAAGCACAACGCCTGTTACTGGCCGGTCAGATATGGCTTTTAGAAGTTCCGGTGAAGGATCTGTCACATAGTCCTCATCCGTTAACGCCTTCTTGTTTTCGAGAAGCTGCTCCGGTGTCACGATAAAAAGAGCATATATCTTCTCGTCGAGTGTCATCTCCGACAGGATCTTTTCCGCTTGGGAGATCTCTTCCGACGGTTCCGGAAGGTCTGTTGTGACCGTCTCGTCCGTCTCTTCCGTCAGGGAAACTTCGGATGACGGCGCCAAGGACGACGTGGTCTCTTCCGTTTCCGCAGTACAGGAAAAGGTCAGAAGGAAAGGTATGATCAGGAGAGCCGACAGTATCTTTTTCATCTTTATCCCTTGAGCAGTGCGCTCTTGTCCATCACGTTGAACTTACGTATCTTCTCAAACTTCGACAGGCCCATGTTGACCTTGTCGATGACCTTCTGGAAGTCCTGATCGAGCTTATCCTTGCCGTCCACGTAGATATCGCATGTCAGGTATCCGTCACGCATGTAGGCCTTTACCGAAGAGATGTCAGGGGATGATTCCATTACCTTCTCGGAGATCCTTTTTGCCGAGACGTTCTCGCCGTTCATGAGAACGATCATAGTGTCTTTTCTGCCCTTGACGTAGACCTTGTCTCCGACGATCTTTCCGAGGTCTCCCGTAAGGAAGAATCCGTCCTTGTCGAAGGCTCTCTTTGTCGCTTCTTCATCAGCATAATATCCCTTGAAGACATTAGGCCCCTTTATGGCCAGTTCGCCGATGCCGTCAGCGTCGGGATCGATGACCTTTGCATCGACGTATTCGAGAAGGGTTCCCGCGCTGTCCATGTCGTCGACTTCAGGGTAATCGATCGCAAATCCGGATGATGTCTCCGAGAGAGCATATGCATTCATGAGATACATACCCTGGTCGATGTATGCCTGCCTGATCTTGTGGTCGAGATTCGAGCCGCCGCAGAAGACGTATCTGAGCCTTCCTCCGAGGAGCATCTTGAGCGGGATGTTGAGCTTAACCGCAGCTTCATGGAACTTCAGGAAAACGAGCGGCACCGCGCAGAAGACGGTAGGTCTGACCATCGCCATCTCCTTTGCCATGTTGGCGGTATTTCCGCCCGACAGATAGACCTTGTAACCGAATACGAACGAGTACAGGAAGTTAAAGATCGAGCCGTATGTATGGTTCAGCGGAAGGAACAGATAGCATACATCGTTCTCGTCGACTTTGATCCTTTTTCCGAGTGCTTCATAGCTCGAGTAGATATTTCCGATCGAGAGCATGACAGCCTTCGGAAAAGACGTCGATCCGCTCGTGAAAACGATCTTGGCAGGAGTGTCGGAGTCCTTGGGTTCAAGTTCGAACATTCCCTTACAAAGCGCTTTTCCTTCCTCGAGGATCTTTTCGAATTCCTCCTCGATACAGATGATCTTCAGGTCCTTATTTTTGTCCTTTGCTTCAAGGACTTTGCCTTCGAGGGTCTTACTATAGAAAAGGCATGCTATGTCGCACTTCCCGATCGAATAATCGAGGTTGTCCACGTTCCAGTCTTTTGACAGGCCGATGCTAAGTCCGACGTAATTCATGACGGCCACATCGAATATCATCCACGGGATCGAGTTGGGACTATAGATACCGATGTTCTTCCCCTTGTATCCCTTGTTGATGAGATACGTTGCAAGGTAGTTTACCTTCTCGATATATTCACCCATCGTGACGGACTCATAGACGCCGTCTTTCATCTCATAGAGATATTCGTTTTCATACCATTTTTTGTAGTCTTCTCTTAAAAATCTGTTGAGTTCGTTCATGTTATCCGATCTCCTTTTCCATCAATACGTATTCATAGACGCCTGTGATGTCTTCCGATGCATATTTCTGATTAACCTTACCGTCGCGTATCAGGGCTCCGATACTCGGAAGGCCGCTTCTTTTGAGCTCCTTCATGATCGAATACGTAAGAGCCTTGCCGAGACCTCTGTGTTCCTGATCGACGCCCATATAGAGCATTACGTACCGCTTCGGCTTTTTCTTTGTCTTCAAGATCTTCACGATGTTGATCGGATTTGAAGTGTGATATACGAGGTTCCCGTAATCGGGGATCGATATGTAGAAACCGACCGCTTTTCCGTTAAAATATGCAAGCTTAGTCATGCTCATGTTCATGATCTGTTTGTAGCTCATGAACACATCGCGGAAGTCCTCTTTCTTTACGTCCTTGAATACCGGGAAGTCGCTGTACAGATCCGTCACGAGCCTGTAGACATCGTCTATGGCCTCACCAAACTCTTCCTCCTTGGGACTTCTGATCTCATAGCCGCTTTTTATGAATGCTTCGAACCTGCTCTCGAAAAGCTCGTTTTCGTAGCTCTCGTCGACGGCCCGGAATTCATTTGACGCGTAATGATCCTTCACCGTAAAACCGTTTTCGAGAAACATGTCGTAGTAGTAATCCTTGTTATAAGGCTCGCCCGTATAAGGCTCTTCGAACCTGTTTATCTTGAGCCTGTACTTGATCCAGAACGAAGCGTCGACAGGGCCTTCCATCTTCTTAAATCCCTTTTTCGCGCAGAAGTCATATGCGCTGTCAAACAGGAACTTAGAGGCATCCTTATCGTTCACGCACTCGAAAAAACCGAAGTACGCAGTGTCGTCCCCTTCATAGGACGTGATGCAGAATCTTCCCTTCGTGACGCCGTCATCCGTTACGAGAAAACTGTCGAGCTTAAAGTAGCTGCTTAAGGGATGTTCTCCCAGAAGGATCTTTCTCATCGTATCCGGTTCTTCCATATTATCCTTCGATGTGTATAACGTCTGCGGAAGGCTTATGAACTCCTTCACATATTTCTCCTCATCTTTAAAGGCAACCAGTTGCATATTATGTATCACTCCTTTTTATGACTGTTATCTTTCCGTTATCACCGTTGATCCTTATCAGGTCCCCGGTCCTTATGGTGTCCGTCAGATCCCTGATCCCGACGACCGACGGGATCTTAAGTTCCCTGCTTATGATCGCCGTGTGGGATAGAAGCGACCCCTTCTCGGATATGACTCCCGCGGCTTCCGTCAGGAGGAATACCCACCCCGGGTCCGTCATCTTCGTCACGAGTATCCTGCCCCTGACGTCGTAAGTGTCCTTTATGTCGTTTATGACGAGGGCCTCGCCTTCCGCGATCCCTGAAGAACACGGCGTTCCCATAAGCTCTCCCTTTTCGAGCTTTCTTCTGAACGAATTTACGGAGACATGATTTTTATCAAACTCATCCTTTTCGAAAATGATACGCGAATATGAAGGAAGTTTCCTGAAAAGCTCATATCTTTCCTTGCGTCTTTTGACGACATCTTTCATGTCCTGCGGCATTTCCGCGAGCTTTAAAACCTCATCGATCTTAAGGTAGTAGATGTCTTTTTCCTCCCCGATCAGACCGAGGCTTTTGTATCTTACCGCCAGGGTGTCGATGATGAGCCTTACGATGCCGTAGATCCTGCTCCTGTTGAGCCTCGATATCTCCCTGTTGTAGATACCCTCCGCGCATCTTTTCTCGAAGGATCTTGTGATCTTATCAAGTTTGATCTCTTCATCCTTTTCCTTCGTGAATCCTTCGTAGGTCTTCTTGAGCCTGTCCATGTCCTTACGGTAGCTTTCTATCCTCTCGTCAAAGAGTTCCGGATCGCTCCTGAACGTCCTGCTCTCGAGCTTCAATTCCTCCAGATTGCGGTCACCGTACTTCCTGATGTAAGACTTCTTTTCTTTCTCGTATTCCTCTTCAGTCATGCCGTCTTTCTGAAGCGCGATCCTCGTTATCTCGATAACGGGCTTCATGCTCTCGATGTCGGATATTCCGCTTATGTAGGAATTGATCTCTTTGTCGTCTTTTTTGTACTTCTTTTTGAGGCGCGATCTGACGAGCGCGGTAAAGATAAATGCGTACATGTCATTGACGAGCGTTATGTCCCAGCATCCGAAGAGCTTATCCCTGATCCCGTTAAACATCTTTACGAGTTCAAAAGGTTCAAGACCCTCATTGTATCTTTCATAAAAATCATCGTTGATCCTTTTGAAATCGCTGTTGAGCTTCCTCATGTTTTTCGGAGCCGAGATCAGTTCCTTCACGGAATTAAAGTACGTTCCGATCCTTGTAAAAGGTCCGATCTTCACATCTTCGCTGTTATAGTTCTTATTCTTTACGCCGAGCATCTCCTGCCAGACCGGAATGATCTTTTTGTTCATCGGCAGGAACTTTAAGACGGTATACCAGTTGCTGATCTTGTAGTAGACGCGCCCGTTCACGTGCCCCGTCATGTTCCTGAAGACATCCTCATGTTTCTTGAGCACCTTTTTATTCTTCATGATGCGCGAACAAAGTCCCTTAAAGACTCCGCTATAGACAAGATCGACAAACGACGTCGTCAGCGGAAGCGATATTCCGGGGTAGCTCTCGACTATGTTGCTGTTATCAAGAACGAGCGGATCGTCTCCCTTCAAGGTCGTAATGTCCCTTGCCTGAAGGATATATATGATGCCGTCCTTTATCGAAAACTCAATGTCAAGATATTCTCCGAAAAGCCCCTTGATCTTTTCCGCTTCGGAAAGAAGTCCGTTAATGAGATCCTCCGTCAGAAGATCCTCGTCGCCTTCAAAATAATAGATCCTGTCAGTGAGATTATAGTAGTAGGAAGTCGTATCGGTCCTTGAAGAAACGACGCCTTCGCCCGATCCCCTTCCCGCTGTTATGACGCTCTCGTTCAATATCCCCTGCGGGTTGGCCGTGAACAACACTCCCGATATGTCTGCCTCGATCATGTCCTGGACTATGATGTTCATACGGATGTTTTCGGGCGGTATGGATCTGCTCCTGCAATAAGCCTTTACTGTCTCCTTGTCTACGGATCTTAGAGCCTCCCTGATCTTTGAAGGCACATCCTCCCGTTTTACGTCGAGGAATGTGTCAAACTGTCCCGCGAAGCTCATATCCTTCCCGTCCTCGACATTACACGAGCTCCTGACCGAGAAGAGCATCCCGTCAGAAGGGTATCTGACCTTGATATCATCCCCGGTTATCTCCTCAAAAGGCATGACCGTAAATTCCGGAACGTTTATCCCGGCTTCCTTCATCCTGATCAGGTTGTCGATCTTTTTTCCGTACATATCATACCTTTCCGAAAACAAGGAATGCGACTATCGTAAGGAGCATCGTTGATTCCTGGAAATAAGTGTAGATCTCGACCTTGTTTACGAGCGTGAACTTTTCCGGATCCTTCATGAACCGGATGAACTTCCACGTCATCCAGGACACGAGGAGTGCCAGGACCAGAACCGAGATCTTGTTCAGGTTCCATACGAGGATAAAGTTCGTGATGATATCCGCGATCGTAAGTATGAGTACAAAGCGCGTCGCTTTTTTGTAGCCGAAGAGCTTGCTGTATGTCGTGTAATCGTTCTCGTCCTTCGGCGCCTTGATCTTTCTTGATACCTCCCATATGAGAGCCGGAAAATAGAGTGTCCAGAGCGCCATGATGTTCGTCAGCGTAAAGAACGGCAGGTCGTATTTTATGACCGTAA
>JAILNZ010000140.1 GCA_024691135.1 Clostridiales bacterium | reverse complement strand
TTAAAGTAGTTCATATGTAATCACTCCAACAAAACACAACTAACACATGCCAATACATAACTATTATATCACAGATTTATGCAATCTTCCGCATGTTGTCGCGTCGAAAGGCTCCCGTTTTATGCATATTGCACAAATAATGTTCTATGCTGCCTTTTTCTCCCATCCTTGTCGAAAAATAACAGCGCTGTTCTATGGAACCGCGCTGTATCAATGTTTTTCGAGCAGTATGAAGATCAAGTCAGCAGATGTATGCTAGTGCGCTTGGAGGTTTAAATAAAATATCTTTTACCCTTTTTAGTGAAAATAGCCAACGGGAAAAGGCCCGGTATCACTTCTCAAAAGCGATCTTCGTGAAGTTATAGATACCGACATACCAGATATTCCAGTTGTGTTTCCCGGGCTGCTCCTGCCATGTGAAGTTCTCGTTCGGAACGAGCTCGTCACACATCTCAGGAAGATTCTTGGCTGCCTCGCTCGCACTGATATAGGAGGAATCATCTTCAGTTCCGCAGATATTATAGAAATAGTCGATCTTGTATCCGGAAGATGAGATCGTCTCCGCGTTCGTCGCAGCGGGATTTGTTGTAGGTGCAGCCGAGAAAGCGCCAAACCTCGAGAAGAGGTCAAGGCACTCTCCGATACCTATGTTGATCGTCTGCATTCCGCCCATCGAATAGCCCGCCAACGCTCTGTGCTCACGTGAAGCCGAGAGGTCAAATCCGTCCTCGGAGTAATCGGCATATGTCGCATAGTGCCCGTCGATATATGGGATAAGGTCATTACGGAGTTCATATCCGAAGTTATAGAACAGATCAGGTTCACTGTCGTGCTTACATCCCAGAGCCCTGCTGTTAGGAGTAACGACGATCAGAGGTTCGATTTCACCCTTGCCGATGAGGTTGTCGAGAATGCACCTGAGCTCTGAATCTTCACGGCTCAATACCCACGTTTTTTCGTCACCGCCACTACCATGCAGCAGGTAGAGGACATCATACTGCCCCTCAGGATCGTAGCCTGCCGGAAGATAAACGAAAGCATTCTTCTCGCATCCTTCTCCGTCACCGATGTAATCCTTGGCAAGGTACGTTATCTCCTCGACCGTTCCGGATTCGCCGTCAAACGGTTTCTTATAATCCTCCGGGATCTCCGTCTCGAACTCGTAAACGATCTCTGAAGAAGCCGTCTTCGCAGTTCCCGAGCAGCCGCCGATCAGAGCGGCGCATAATGTAAGTGAGATAAAGGATATCATGAGTTTCTTCATATTATCGTCCCCGTTCATGTTCTTGATAGACCTATTATATCAGCGCGAAAACTGTCGAAAAACAGAATAAATGAACCAAAATACCCCACAAACTTCGTTAGCGGGATATCTCATTCGGTAAGGTTTCTGACCCACTTGTATTTCTTGTAATGGATATAGACGACCGGGAGCTTGACTATCTCATCAAGGTTCAAAAGGAAGAAGACCGCGAGTACCGGAAGCTTGAAAACAAAAGCCGCCAGAGCGCCAAGAGGAACGATAAATCCCCACATGGTTATGGTATCGCATACAAAACCGAACTTCGTATCGCCGCCCGCGCAGAAGATGCCCGAGATGACTACACTGTTCATGGCTCTGCCGACCATGTAATAGACGCACATGACGAGCATCCGGAAAAGATACCCGGAAGCTTTGCTGCTCAGGTCAACGACATAGAGTATCACCGGTGACAGGAGCAAGATCACGAATCCCGATATTATACCGCTCCACAAAGCGAGCTTGCAGAGCCTGCCGCCGTACTCCTTCCCCTTATCGAGATTGCCCGCACCGAGTTCGTTGCCGACCATGATGGCTCCGCCGCTGGCGAGCGCAAAACAGAAGCAGGAGATCAGATCCTTAACGACGACAACGACCGAATTTGCGGCAACGGCATCGCCTTCCAGGTGTCCCATTATGACGCTGATCATGGTAAAGCCCAGGCCCCAGCCGAGCTGGTTTAAGAGAACGGGGAAGGTTCCCTTTGCAAATTTTGTGCATATTGTTTTCGAGAGAGAAAAGAAGTATCTGATCCTTGGGTGTACCTTGCCTCTGAAGACCTGGATCAGGACTGCGAGCGCGAACCCGAGAAATGACGATATCACGGTACCCCAGGCGGCACCGCGGGAATCAAGGTCCATTCCGTAAATGAAAACGGCATTGAGGATGATATTGGAAACGACCATGACGATGCTCGCCACGGTTGCCTCGATCACGAGCCCGGAGTTCTTCATGAAGACTTCCACCGTTCCCGCAAAACAAGTGAAGATGTAGGATACGCTCGCGATCTTCAGGTAAGCTGCTCCGTAAGGGATTATCTCCGCATTGGACGTGAAGATCCCTATTACCGTAGTAGGAAACAGGAACGTTAAGACAGAGAAAATGAGCGTCACAGGTAAAGTAAGCTCCATGGAAAAGGCATAGAGCTTCTCGACAGACGTTATGTCATTACTTCCCCAGTACTGTGCTGCAAGCATGCTCGCACCCGCAACTATGGCATATGTGATCAGGCTCATGACAAACGAGACCTGACCTGCGAGCGACACAGCCGACATTGCATTCTGGTCAAACCTCGCGAGCATGACCGCATCAGCGACCGGAACAAGAGCAAACATAAAGTACTGCAATGTGATCGGTATGACCAGTCGCAGGAGTTTGCGGTTGAATTCTTTATCTTTCATCAATATTCGATTTCAGTTTATCCTTCTTCATTTTCTTCCTTGGGCGGGGTATCCGTAGTCCTGTCATTTTTGTGGTTGACTCCTCTCGTCCTTTTCGCTTCCGAAGCGGCATTGGAGTACATCGGTCTGATATACGCAGTGTTGGACTTCTGCAGGTATCCGTTTACGGCCTGCGGAGCATCCTCGACCTTTTCTTCCTCTTTCTTCTTCTTTCCGAAAGGCAGGAACTCCTTAAGCAGATCCTCGTTATAGACACCGTTGATCTTAAGGATCACGATCCTTGCGATGATCAGTACTGCGAGTATGATGAGAAGATATTTTGCGATTCCCCATATAACGCTTCCGGCACTTGGCCCGTTCTTATTATTTGAGGCCGCCAATGCAGCATAATTAGTCTTCTTCCCTTCTTCAGTTGCCTCAGTCTCGGAAGCCTCTGATTCACCGGGCTTACGCTCATCGAGCGGATCTTTGGTCGGCTTCGGGACCGGCGTCGGAGTAGGTGTCGGAGTCGGGGTAGGACTAGGTGTGGGTGTCGGAGTAGGAGTCGGCGTCTGTGAAGGCGTCGGGACAGGTGTCGATGACGGCGTTGGTGTAGGCGTCGTTGAAGGTTCTGTCGGTTCTGAAGTAGGCTCCGTGGTTGGAGTAGGAGAGACAGTAGGCGTTATCTTGGAAGTCGGCGTCGTGGTTGTCGTCACTTCAGCAGGCGACGGCGTCGAAGGTCCTGCCGTCGGCGTAGTCTCTCCGGTCCCCGTTGCCGTAGTGGTAGGTTCGTCAGTGGGTGGAGTTATCGTATGAACAACTTCCAATATCTCATACTTGTCCACATAGAGGCCGTCGACATTCGTTGCTCTGAATTCAAAATGATAGCTTCCGTTCGGATCATCATCGATTCCCGTAATGGTCAATACGACATATTCACCCGAAGTGACTATACTGCATCCGCTCGGAGCATCATGTCCCAGATAGACATCATCCGTTGAGAGTTCTATATATACAGTCAGCACATCGCCTTTGTCATATCCCGAGACCTC
>JAILNZ010000107.1 GCA_024691135.1 Clostridiales bacterium | reverse complement strand
GCCGTAAGCTTCATAGGAACATCTGACGGAACTTCTCCCGAGAGGACTCCGACGGGTGTTCAAAGCAGCGAGATACATCTTGAAGTAATGTCCGAAGAAGACAGAGAAGCGGACGTTATGATCACTTATGCAACTGATTGCATTGAAGGTCAGGGAGCATGGTTACAGATATCTGTAGAAGATGAGATGTTCTTTGACGATCCGGTGCCCGATACACCAGGCAAAGATGTTTTTATCTGTTCTTCTCCTGTAAGAGTTAGACTCAAAAAGGGTATGAATATCATAAGGATAATGAATCACAGAAGACAGGAGAATACGATCGGATCTTATGTCACGTTCCTGGAGGAATTAAGAAGATACGATACTGATAAAAAGATAGTCCTGTCACTTTGCGAGTGGGGCAAGACAAGTCCTCATAACTGGGGTTATAAGGTCGGCAATTCATGGAGGATCTTAAATGATATAACGTTTGCAGTAGGTTCCCCTGAAGGAGACTTCGGCTCATGTACATGGGAAGGCGATTATACGACTAACATCGCGGCGCAGTACAACAAAGCCGTCATAATGGATGAGTATTCGGGTCTCGACAAAGGCTGGAACGATCCCGATATGCTCGTTATAGGAATGAACGGGCTTGATGATACGATCAATGATTCTCATATGGCAATGTGGTGCATGTTAAACGCCCCTCTTATGCTCGGGCTGGATCTCAGAAGGGTGGTAAAGGATGATAACATCTATAAGGTCATAGCGAACAGGGACTATATCTCTCTTGACCAGGACAGCCTCGGTATCCAGGCAAAGAGGATCTTTACGACATATGAGACTTCCGATCCATCAAAAGATTACATAAGGGACAACAAAAGGATCGATGTCCTCGTTAAACCGTTAGGTGACGGAAGTATTGCGATCGGATTCTTTAACCTCGACAACGAGGAAAGAAACGATGAAATAAAGATAACCGTCGATGATATAGAAAATAAGATCGATATATCAGACAGATTCAAAAATGCAACGAGATATAAGGTGAAGGACCTGAGAAGTAAGGACGAATATGAGACAGAAAGCAAAGTGCTTTCCTGCCCTGCTCTTGAAGCTCACGGGAATCTTCTCATAAGAGTGACACCGCTATGACCTCGGATGATCTTCTTCTGGCGCTCGGTAAAGAGGATGTCCTCACGAGGAAAAGATGTGCAGTCATCATTCACAGATATCTTCAGGAAACTCTCAAAGAAAAAGACGAGATAAACATAGAACGCGAATATAAGATCAAGGATCTTTTTGACTGCAGGATATGTGCAAATCATATCGCACAGGTTGTTTTAAAAGGGATCATGGATGTAAGAAAGTATCCGGGCGACATCCTGCTGTTTGAACCTGATAAGGAAGTCACTCCTGAAGAGATCAGCGATATTGTAAAAAGAGCTGTTGATTTAAAAGAGCGCAAAGATCCTGCTATATGGGGCTTGTAAATATGCAACAATATGCATATAATTGAAATAAGCAAAATGTTGCATATTACGGAGGTGTTTATGGGCAGGATCGAGAAAGAGGAATATATCATAGGTTCAGTATCGCTTCTGGCGAACAAATTCTCGCAGTTCGGAGATTCCATCCACGAAGACATGACATATAAGCAGTGGTTTATGCTCCATATGATCTCGAAGATGGATGAAGGGGAAAAGAATCTTAATACGATCGCGGACTTTGTCGGTACCAGCAGACAGAACGTAAAGAAACTCGTGGATCAGCTCGAGGAGAAGAAGTATCTGAAGGTCAGACGCTCGACGAAGGATCAGAGATCGCTTAAGGTCGAACTTACTGCCAAGATGAAGAAGTATTTTGAGAAGACATATAAGATCACCTCAAATAAGACCGATGAGCTCTTCAGGAACATCGAAGACAGTAAGCTCGACGAGCTTGTCCTGGATCTTACGAAGCTTATGGAGTGCTTTGAGGAATAATAGCGGTCTTACGTGGCAAAAAGACCGGTCCGGTGTTATCATATGATACCGGTATATATGTATGAGACTCATTTGAATACTGTGCGGGCAAAGAATAATAAGGGAAGAAGGCACAAATAATGGGCAAAGGGAAAGTTAGAGCTTCAGTAGGTCCGAGACTTAGGATCCTGGGATTGGGATGCGCGCTTTTGATAATCTTTCTGGCATCTACCGTCATATGCAGCGGTATATTCATCGGACTTCTGATAGGTTACGGCTTTAAGGAGACGTTCACGGATCTTTGGATCTATCCGGTGGCTGTCATCATTATCGAGAACATTATTTTCTGGACCGGAATCATCATGGTCTATCTTACCGGCAAGCAGATCGGTATCAAGATCAAGATACTCGGCATAATAGTCGGCATGATCCCCGTTCTTCACCTGATCGCACTTGGTATAATACTTAAGATATCGTTGTCCGAGTACTTTTTCGAGAAGAAAAAGATCAAGCTCGATACGAAGCGCAAGGATCAGCAGATATGTAAGACAAAGTATCCTCTCTTAATGGTCCATGGCATATTCTTCAGGGATTTCAAGCGCTTTAATTATTGGGGCCGCGTTCCGGCTGAGCTTATCAAGAACGGTGCGACCATCTATTACGGTAACCATGAATCTGCCGAGACTGTCGAGAAGAGTGCTATGAAGCTCGTTGACAGGATCAGGGAGATAGTCGAGAAGGAAAACTGCGGAAAACTCAATATCATCGCTCATTCAAAGGGCGGACTGGATATGAAATAT
>JAILNZ010000105.1 GCA_024691135.1 Clostridiales bacterium | reverse complement strand
GATCTCAAGAGTTTCCCTGATATATACGAGATATACATCAAGACGGAAGCCGAGGAAGGATATGTATGCGACAGTATCGATATATATGTCAACGGCGAATGTATTGAATCAAGATCCGAGATGAAAGGGGTCTACCGGTTTGATGTAAATGATGAATGGGTCTGCTGTGAGATAAGACCTCAGTTTAACCGTACCGGCGGAAACTATACGGTTAAATATGCAAGGGAAGAGGATTCCTCTGAGCTCATATTTAACGGAATAACAGCAAATTCGCCTGTCAGCTACTATAGCGGCGACGAGATCGTTATCGACACCCTCCTCGGTGACGTATACAAGGCATATGCCATAACTGACGGTCTGGAGCCGATCGAACTTACAAAGGACGGAAGGCTCTACAGATTTACTCCGCCGCAGAACGGTGATTACGACATCATCTTCTATATCTCCTATGACGAATATGTTTTCGAGACATTGAAGGGTGATAATGTTGCCATGATCAATGTTGAAGGCCTGACTGAAGAAGCAGGATCCATCACGAGTCCTGACTCCACGGGAAGCGCCGTCTATAAGGGCGTCATGAAGTTTGTCTGCCCTGAAGACACGACAGAGATCGTAATTCAGGTCAATGAAGGATATGATTACACGATCGTCAATGATCAGCAGGAAGATATCACTTCCTTTGCAAAGGACAACGGCAACAAGATGAGCCTGGCCTGCAATGCAGGTTCCTGGCCGACAGTAACATTTGTCGAGCTTCCTAAGCTCGTAAGCACAACAACGGAACTCACCTTCACGACCGAAGCAGGAACGGAGATCACGATGGAAGTCCTTCTTGCCGATACAGGTGCGGTAGTATCCTCCTATGCCTGGGCTGAATCCACGGATGACGGAGAGAACTATACACCTATAGTCGGAGCGATGGAAGCTTCCCTTAAGGTAAGTCCTGTTGTCACAACACTTTACAAGTGTACGGTAACGGATACATACGGAATGTCGATCGACGTTATCTTCACGGCTAACATCACCGTGATCCCTCTCGTCGATAACACTCCTGATTCTGACAAGGCTGTTACGATCAACAAGTTTGACGAGGCGGAACTTACTGCCAGGGTCAATGAGAACGAAGTAGTCGTATCTTCTTATGTCTGGTCGGCTTCCACGGATAACGGTGAGACATATGAGGTCTTAAGCGAGACCACAAAGACACTTAAGGTAACGCCTCTTACGGATACGTTATATAAGTGTGTCGTAACAGGTATCTCAGGTCAGACCTTAGAGATCGATTTTACGGTAACCGTTGTAGTTCCTGAACTGCTTGACACCAGAGAAGATTCAGAGAAGGAATTTGAGGTAGAGTATACGGATTCCGTTACTCTCGAAGCAAAGACAAATGCCATCGAACCTCAATATGTCTGGTCTGAATTCTCTGACGTGGGTAACGCTATGGAGATACCGGGAGCTTCAGGTGACACATTCACCTTTACTCCTTCATCAGGCAAAGTTATCCGCTGTACGGTAACAGATAAGTTCGGTAACTCTATCGATCTTGACTTTGATGTTACGGTAGAATATGTCCTTACCGATAATACTCAGGAAGAGGACAAGGCTGTAGAGATCGTTATGTTTGAAAGCGCAACGCTTGCTCCGGACATCGATTCGAGCAAGACAACGGGCGTAACATATGCATGGTCTTATCTCGAAGACGGAACCGAATTTACGGCTCTTCCTGATACGGATCCGAGCATTACGGTAACCCCTGAATCGTTCACGACATATAAGTGCATCGTATCCGATGAACACGGAAACGAGGTTACAGTGATCTTTACCGTTAACGTTACTGTTCCTGAACTTAACGATACACGTGACGAAAGCGATAAGAAGATAACAGTCGATTATGACGGAACGACAGAGGTAACTCTTGATGCCAAGACGGACGGTACGGCTGAATATCAGCTCAGTTACACGTGGTCTGAATCCGTTGACGGACTGAACTTTACTCCGATAGCAGGTGCTTCGGGTAAGACATTCAGCTTCATACCGTCGGATTATACGACAATACGCTGTACCGTTACTGATATCTACGGTCACGGCCTTGAACTCGACTTTGTTGTCAGCGTGAGATTCGGTCTTACCGATAACACTCCTGAATCGAGCAAGGATGTTACGATCCTGAAGTCTGAAAGTGCTACTCTCGAACCTGATATTGATGAAAGCAATACAAACGGTGTTACATACGTATGGTATGAGTCAACTGACGGAACCGTTTATTCGGATTATCCTGATGCAACAACAAAATCGTATGAAGTAACTCCTGACGAGACAACGTACTATAAGTGCATCGTATCTGACGTTCACGGAAACTCTATTACCATCTTCTACCAGGTAACGGTAATCGCGTCAGAGATGAAGGACGAGAGATTAGATTCCGAGAAATCAGTTGAAGTAGTTTATTCGGATTCAGTTACTCTCGAGGCCAAGACAGACGGCATCGAACCATCCTACTATTGGAGCTCGACTACTGACGGAACAGAGTTCACTCCTATCCTGGGAGCGACAGGCGAGTCATTCACTTATAATCCTTATGCAAGTGAGATTATCCGCTGCTCTGTAACCGATAAGTTCGGAAGGACCATTGACCTCTACTTTGACGTTACGGTCAACTACGCACTTACTGACAACACGCCAGCTTCCGCCAAGGAAGTAACCATTACGAAGTTCGAGTCAGTTACACTTGAGCCTTCGATCGATTCGTCCAAGACAACGGATGTTGCTTACACATGGTCAACCTCCGAGGACGGAACGAACTACACGGAGAAGGCGAACTCGTCTGTTATTACGGGAGCTCCTCTGAAGACTACATACTACAAGTGTGTCGTATCAGACAGTCACGGTAACAGCGTAACGGTAATCTTTAAGGTCAACGTCAAGGTTCCTGTACTTAAGGATCTCACGAGTGCAGCTTCCAAGAAGGTAACGGCAGAAAAGGGTAAGAGCATTACTCTTGAGGCAAAGGTCAACGAATCAGACACGAAGGAAGTTAAGTACGTCTGGTCGAAGTCCATTGACGGATCTACATATAGTGCCGTATCCGGACAGACATCAGCGAAGCTTAAGGTCAATGTTGAAGAGAGCGCTACTTACAAGTGTAAGGTAACTGATCTCTACGGAAACGAGGTCGAGATAGTATTTACCGTCACGGCAACCGATCCTGTAACTCCGGAACCTACTCCTGACGAGTCCGGTACGTTCGAAGGATTTGTAGAGAGACTTTATAACGTTGCTCTCGGACGTCCGTCTGAAGAAGAAGGAAAGAAATATTGGGTAGACAACGTAAGTGCAGGCAATCTCACCGGAGCTGACTGCGCAAGATCGTTCCTCTGCAGCCCTGAATTCTTATCCAAGAACATGACGGATGAAGAGTTCGTAGGTATCCTCTATGAGACATTCTTCGACAGAAACTACAAGGATGATCCTGAAGGAACTCAGTTCTGGCTCGACAGCCTTAAGGTTGTAGGCAAGGATTCAGTTATCGACAGTTTCATCAACTCGACCGAGTGGTGCAACATCTGTGCTTCGTTCGGCATCAGGTCAGGCGCCACAAGAGCTAAGGCAACGGAGCCTTCCGCAAATGCACTTGCATTCGCAGAGAGACTTTACACCTGCTGTCTCGGCAGAGAAGCTGAACAGGAAGGACTTATGTTCTGGAGCCTGGCACTTACAAACCAGGAGACATCGGGTTCTGATGCAGCACGTCTCTTCTTCGAATCACCTGAGTTCGTAGGATTCGGTCTCGATGATGAGAACTACATCAGAAGACTCTACACGACATTCATGGGCCGTGAAGCAGATGACGAAGGTCTCAAGTACTGGCTTGACTGCATGAGCCACGGAGCTACGAGAAACGATATCTTCAACAGCTTTGTTAATTCCTATGAATTCTCGGAGATCTGTAAGAGTTACGGTATTAAGAAGTAAGAAGGGAACAAGAGACACGGAAGTTTTGATCGGACCCCCGAAGGCGGACACTTCGGGGGTTCGCTCTGTCTTGAAGCGGTAATTAAAGGCTGACTTCAGACACCCTTTCTCTCTGTCATGATTTTTTAACTTGCCTTTATCCTCCAAAAATGCAAACATAAGGAGAGAACTGAACAATCGGAAGGCGATATAATGAGCATCAAAAAGAAGATATTTTTCTCGGTCATGACCCTGGGACTTGTGATCTCTGTTATCATGGCCATTGTTACGCGCGGCGATGTATGGTGGGATCAGATCTTCCAGCATGACAAGACCGACGTATTCATGGACTTTTTCCACAGCATGACGGACTCCTCTAAGGATAACCCGTATTCCTACGGCGTCTTATATCCTCCGATCACATATCTGTTCTACAGATTTCTGGCTGCTTTCATCCCCGCGAATGTGGTAAGCATCGGAGGCCATATCCTGAGGGAAAACTATGCCTCCATGATGGTATTTTTCTTCTACACAGTCTTCTCCGTACTGGCCTTTGCGGGCATCATAAGAGGTTTATATAAGGACAGGAAGACGCAGAGCCTTCTTATCGTCCTCCTTATCATGTCAGGCCCGTTCCTTTTCATGGCAGAGCGCGGCAACAGCGTAATCGTCGCTTTTGTCTTCGCGGGCATCTTTTTCCTGTGGAAGGATTCAGAGAACAAGATCAAGAAAGAGATAGCCCTGATAGCTCTGGGCATTTCCTTCGGAATCAAGATCTACCCCGCGATATTCGGACTTATCCTCATCAGGGACAAGAAGTACAAAGAAGCGATAAGATGCATCATCTACGCGCTGCTTTTATTCTTTATCCCGTTCTTCGCGATCGGCGGCATCGGAGCTGTCGGCGACTTTATCAAGGGCATCAGCAACAACATGGACAAGGAAGGCTCCGTCGAAGCCGGTATCGGATACAAGATTAGCTTCCAGAGCACCTATATTGCCCTGAGCGCCATTTTCCTCCGCATCCAGAACAACGAAGCCTTCATGGGCTTTACATCATGGCTCGGACACATCACTTCGGCCACGACTCTTCTTGCCGCCATGTTTTCGAAAAAGAGGTGGCAGACGGTCGCGCTCCTTACCTGCTTCATGCTGGGCTTCCCGGGATTTTCCTACCAGTACATGCTCATATTCATGGCGATCCCTCTCACGATGTTCCTTCAGGAAGAGCAGAAGTTTGACCTTCTCGAGCTCTGCTACACGGTGCTCTACATCTTCCAGTTCATCCTCTTCACGATAAACATCATCACGGTTGCCTACCTCGCAGGCGGTGTTTGCCTGATGAAGTTCCTGAACTTCGTCGAAAACTGCGGCCTCATCGGAATGACGTGGCTCCTCATCATCGAGGTGTTTGTCCGCGCCTACCTGGAGTGGAAGAAAGGCCGTCCCGCCAAAAAATTAAAGACAACGGCTGCCTGACCAGCTTCATCGCCGCCCGGTCAGGCGCCTTAAAGACCCATCTCCCAATATCATGACAGAAGGATACTTGACAGACTCCCGGATCATGGATATAATCTCACCGTTGACACTTTACTGATTTACCACGTTAAAGCGATAAAGCGATAAAGTAAAACCAATTGTAATATGCCTGTGATGAAGCAGGCCGCTAAATAAGTTAAACTTTATTCTGGAAAAGTATAGACAGGAGAAAAAATATGGGAAACAACAGATTTTACACGCCGGACGGCTTCAGCGATGTCCTTCCGGGGATCTGCGGGTTCAAGAAAGAAGCCGAATCCAAGCTTCGCGATCTGTTCAGCCTGAACGGCTACAGCGAGATCGAGACGCCCGGTATCGAGTACACCGATATCTACATGGATAATGAATATGTTGCGCCGCAGGGGCTCTATAAGCTCTGCGACCAGAAGGGCAGGCTCATCTGCATCAGATATGACGGAACGATCCCTGCATCGAGATTTGCGGCAACGATCTATAAGGACGAGGAGCCGCCTTTAAGGCTCTGCTATATCGAGAACATGTTCCGCTACAATGAGGTAGGCGGCGGCAAGCAGTCCGAGTTCACGCAGGCAGGCGTTGAGCTCATGGGAAGCGCCGGTTCCCCGGCTGATGCTGAGGTCATAGCTCTCGCGATCGAGTCGGCTCTCGAGATAGGAGTCAAGGATCTTCAGATCTCCATCGGTCAGACGAAGCTTTTCGAGGGCTTCATGAAGGGGCTCAATATCGATAAGGAAACATCCGGCAAGATAAGGAACGCCATCGATCAGAAGGACGTGGTAATGCTCGAAAAGACAGCGTCCGACTTGGGTCTTTCCGACGAGGACAAGGAGACGCTCCTTATGTTCTCGGAATCGCAAGGTACATATGAACTCATCGAAAACATGAGAGGCAGGATCTCGGATGAGACGGCAGTAGGAGCTCTCGACAACCTTAAGGAGATCCTCGACATCCTCGATGATTACGGATACCTCAAATATGTAAGCATTGATCTGGGCCTTATCGGCAGCGACTATTACACGGGAATGCTCTTCAAGGGATTTACGTATGAGGTCGGCTTCCCGATCATCGCAGGCGGAAGATACGACAATGTAGTCGGATCTTTCGGCAGGGAAATGGAAGCCGTAGGTTTCTGCCTCGGACTGTCCCTCGCTATCATCGCGCTCATAAGGCAGGGACTCGAGCCCGTTCAGAGCAAGCCTGAAGTCATAATCGGATACGATATCGCCATTGAAGGCGCGAGAAAGGCAGCGATCGCCTTAAAGCAGCAGATGGTGGCTGAGGGCACGAGAGTCGTCCTTGATACACAGGGCTTTACTCAGGAAGCGCTCGAGAAATATGCCGATGACAACGGCATAGATACCTGCATCTACATAAACGAGACCGGGGAGGAAGCATAATATGTTGACTATTGCTCTGTCCAAAGGACGTCTTGCCGATCAGGCCATCGAGCTTCTCGAAAAAGCAGGCTATGATTGTACGGCGGCAAAGGAAAAATCCAGAAAACTCATATTGGAGGACGAGAAGCAGGGATTACGGTTCATCCTCGCAAAACCTGCGGACGTTCCGACATACGTTGAATACGGAGCTGCAGACATAGGTGTCGTCGGGAAAGACACTCTTCTTGAAGAAGGAAGACAGCTCTACGAAGTTATCGACCTGGGATTCGGCAGATGCAGGATGTGCGTCTGCGGTCCGAAGGAGCTTAAGGGGAAACTCGATACCATCCCGAACAAGCGCGTCAGCACGAAGTATCCGAACATCACAAGAGCATACTTCGAGGATTATAAGCGCGAGAGTGTCGAGATCATAAAGCTTCATGGTTCAATCGAACTTGCCCCGCTCATCGGTCTGTCCGACGTCATCGTTGATATCGTCGAGACCGGAAGGACTTTGTTCGAGAACGGTCTTGACATCCTTGACACTATTGCCGAGATCTCCGCCAGAGTCGTTGTAAACAAAGTATCCATGAAGATGAAAGCTTCTGAGATAAAGCCGATGATCGAGGCTTTGAAGAAGCAGGCAGATATAATAAACAGCGAAAAGAAAGAGGCTTAAGATGAAATGTAAATATCTGGAGGGAACAAGTTCCAATCTCAAGGAGGTGTGCGAGCTCCTCGGTCTTAGAGGCAAGATGGATCTAGGTCCCGTCATAGAGACAGTAAGTGCCGTAATAGACGACATCAGAGAGAACGGTGACGCTGCTGTTTCCAAATACACGAAGAAGTTTGACGGCTGTGATATCGACAGTTCGAACATCCTCGTAACGAAGGAAGAGATCGACAGGGCAATGGCCGAAGTCGAACCCGAACTTCTCGAGGTCATCAAGAAGGCGGCAGCCAATATCAGGGCTTTCCACGAGAAACAGAAGGAAGAAGGCTTCATGATGGATGTGGCGAAGGGCAGTAAGATCGGTGTCCGCGTCCGTCCTTTGAGGATCGCCGGCATATATGTACCGGGCGGTACGGCTCCGCTCCCGTCAACAGTACTCATGGATGTTATCCCTGCATCGGTCGCAGGAGTCGGGAGAGTTGTTTTTTGTACACCTCCCCGAAAAGACGGAACGATCGCCCCTGTGATATTGGCGGCAGCGACCATCGCAGGTGCCGACGAGATCTACAAGGTAGGCGGTGCCCAGGCGATCGCCGCAATGGCTTACGGAACGGAGACCATCCCGAGA
>JAILNZ010000027.1 GCA_024691135.1 Clostridiales bacterium | reverse complement strand
GCCATATTTCTTTGAAAGGATTTTGCATCCATAACCTTCACAATGTTTCTCGTAGATCTCTTTCTTTAATTCAAAACTGTATTTCATACAAAAACCCCAAAAGTCTTTGTCCAACTTTTGGGGTTCACTTCAAACCGGGCAGCCTTTTTGATGCTTTTTTTCTCGAAAAAGAGGTCAGCAGATATATGTCGTTATGACCTTGGTGCCGCCGTCGATGAAAACCTCCACGACACCCGTATCTTCGAGTATCTCCAGAGCAGGTTCAGAGCGGAGTTGCTGAGTGAGGATAGTCTTCCCGTCGAAGGAGATCCGCAGAAGTCCGTCGTTATAGGAGACGAACTCGCTATCCGCCTTGATATACGGCATTACTTCCTTTACGGGTCTCATCGTTAGCTTGCCGAGGCTGTTGAACTTAAGTTCCCTCGGAACCGTAAAAGCCCCGACCTGGGTCCTTCCTACTGGGATCTGCCTTGACCAGTTATACATCCAGCCGATGATGATCCTTCGCCCGTCAGGTGCTTCAAAAGTCTGGGGCGCGTAAAAATCAGGACCGGTCTCAAGTGCAAAATAAGGATCTTCAGAGTTATCGGGATAGAAGTTCTCTCCGTCAAAAGTACCGACGGAAAAGTTCACTTTGTGAGGCAGCGACTTTATCGATGAGAACATAAGAACATATCTGTTTCCGATACGGAAAAGATCTGGGCATTCAACACACGGACCGAACATCAGATCCGATATGAGCTCGCCGTCATATTCCCAGTTCAGAAGATCCTTCGACGAGAATAAAAGTATCTTTCCGATATTGTCCTTGCCTGCGCCCACGACCATCTTGTAGCCGTCGCCGAACTTTATGACCTTGGGGTCCCTGAAGTCCTTAGAATCCCCGAGAGGCGATATTATTACCGGATTATCCTCATACTTCTCGAAGACTTCGCCGTCTCTCGAGATCGCCACGGACTGCGTCTGCCCCAGTTCATGCGAGACACTCGTGTAGAAAAGATAGAGCGTATCGTCCTTTACTATTGCGGATCCCGAGAAGCATCCGCCGTCATTCTCGTAATCCCTGTCGGGATATAAAGCGATATCCTTTTCTTCCCAGTGGATCAGATCATCGCTTACGGCATGTCCCCAGTGCATCTGACCCCAGTGTGCGGCATGTGGATAATGCTGGAAAAAAGCATGATATCTTCCCTTGAAGAAGACAAGTCCGTTGGGATCGTTCATCCATCCCTTCTGATTTCTGAAATGATACTTCAATGCGATCACTCCTTGTAAAAAAATGAGGTATCACACCCCTGCAATACCTCGAAACTTCATACCCGCGCCCAAACAGACACAAACCTTTAACTAGGGTTATTTTACATTATGTGCCTTGTGCATGCAAGTGTTTTTGGGAAAAAGCAAAAGTCCTGCGCATTGCGTGCTTTTTCGAGAAAAGGAAAAAGCACGCAAGTGTTATTCCGGGCTGTCTTAAAAGGTATTACTCACCGTAACTCCAGTTGTCGATCTCTTTGATGAGTCCGTCAAAATTCGTCTGATGCAGATAATGTGCGCCTTCGATTATGACTATCTTGCTGTCAGGATTAGTAACAAGATCCTTGTGGATAGGTTCCCAGATATCCATGGTATTGCAGTTGTCCTGACAGAGCACATAAAGTACCGGGATGCTCTCAGGGAACTTCATGTCATATGTCTTTTCCATGTTGTAGCCGAGGTGCTTTACCTCATCCATCTGAGTCTTGTTCAGAGGCGTCTCGCAGTAGAGTGCCAGATACTTATCCTGGTCTTCCTTACTGAGATCAGGTACGGTAGCCATCACCTGATCCTTGCCGAGTTCAGTCATGATCCTGTAAATACCGGTCTCATATAATCCGTACTTCATGAAGGTATACAAGGTTACCATATTATCAGGCTTTGCTATCGCCATATCGGCATCCATCTGATGCGGGGCGGATGCATCGATACCGATAAATGCCTCGACCTCATCAGTGTATGTATTTGCATAATAAACAGCATAGATACCTGCGATCGAATGACCGATTATCGTATATTTATCGTATCCGAGGGAATTCATAAGCTCGTGAAGTTCTGAGCAGTAATTCTCGACCGTTCTCGGTGTCGAAGCCTGGTCGCTCAGACCGTATCCGAGAGGATCGACTAAGATGAGCTTATAGTCATCGTTGATCTCTTTTGCAAATGCATCGAATTCATATCGTGTCGAAGGACATCCCATACCCGGGAGTATGACCGCTACTTTTTCGGATTCGCTGTCCATGAAAGTATAGTTGATCTTATCTCCGCTCGATGTCGTGAAATACTGTCCGTATGCATCCTTATAGAGCTTCCTGTCGCTCCTGTTCTTGATCGCATGTCTTATCGTACTGATAAGTATAAGAAGAACGATAAAGGCAAGGATGATACCCAGGACCTTGAAGATCGTTTTTATGATCTTGCCTGCTTTTCCCGTGTTTTTCTTTTTCATAGTTTTCTCCTTTTCTTTCCTTTTGGGTCTAAGACCTATATTCGAGTATACATTCTTTAAGAATACCAATCCATTAAAATGGTTTGATGTTTATTAGACAAATAGCCGATTTTACGCAAAAAAAGACTGTCACCTTGTCTAAAAGTGACAGTCAATTATATCAATTGTTATCAGTCATCAAACTGAAGGAGAGAGATCCTGTTGATGCAGTCGACCTTGGAGAGTTCTTCGATGATCTCAGGAGATACCTTCTGCTCAGTAGCAACGAAGGACTGTGCCTTCTTTGCGCCTGTGCCGTCGTTCTTTCTTCCCCAGTGCATGCTTGCGATGTTGATGTTGTGGTTTCCGAGAAGAGTTGCGATCTTACCGATAACGCCCGGAACATCATCATTCTGCATTGCGATGATCGTATCCGTGATCTCAACGTTCATCTCATAACCGAAGAAAGTAACGAGTACGAGCGTATCCTTGCCGAATACCGTACCGTCGAGCTCGAGCTCTCTGTTGTCATCCGTGAAGAACTTAACGCCGATGAGGTTGTTATACTTCTCGACCTTGGACTCTTTCTTCTCGACTACTTCGATACCGCACTCGTTGATCGCAGCCTCGGTATTTACGTAAGATACGTGGGAGTTACCCATTCCAACGAGCATACCCTTGAGAAGGCTCAATGTGATAAGTCCTGTATCCTGGGAAGCGAGCTCACCGCTATATGTAACCTCGACCTTCCTGACAGGTGTCTTCTCAGCCTGGAAGTAGAGCTTACCGAGCTTCTCGGCAAGAGCCGTGTAAGGCTTTATTGTAGCCATATCACCGGTAAATGTCGGCATGTTGATGGCTGCAACAAGCTCACCCTTCAATACCTTTGCTACGAGCTCCGTAACCTGTGCGCCTACATTGTGGTTAGCCTCAAATGTGGAAGCGCCGAGGTGAGGTGTGATAGTGCAGTTAGGAGCATCGATAAGAACGTTCTTAAAGTTCTGGGAACCCGGTTCCTTGTTGTAGGAAGGCTCAACGTCAAATACGTCGATAGCTGCTGCAGCGACCTTACCGCTCTTAAGTGCCTCTGCAAGGTCAGCCTCGTTGATGAGACCGCCGCGTGCCGCGTTAACGATCCTTACACCGTCCTTACACTTATTGAGCTGTTCCTTGGCGATGATGTTATATGTCTCTTTGTTCTTAGGAGTGTGGATAGTGATGAGATCAGCTTCCTTAAGAAGGTCATCGAGCTCAGCGCACTTTCTTACGCCGCAGGAATCAAACTTCTCCTGAGGGATGTGCGGATCGTATGCGATAACAGTCATTCCGATTCCCTTGAGCTTTCTGGCTACAATGGAACCGATACGGCCGAGACCGATGATACCTGCAGTCTTGCCCTCGAGTTCGTTACCGATCCAGTTTCCTCTCCTGAAATCGTCTGTATGTACGCCGTGGTTAGCCGCACAGATGTTCCTGAAGATGGCAAATGCATGAGCTACCGCGAGCTCACCTGCCGCCATGATATTTGCCGTAGGAGTGTTTACTGCTACAACGCCCTTAGCGGTACAAGCCTTAACGTCGATATTGTCGATACCGTTACCTGCACGTCCGACAACCTTGAGGCAGTCTGCGTTGGCAAGAAGAGCTTCATTAACCTTAGTAGCGGAACGGACGATCAACGCATCAAATCCCTTGATGTACTGTTCGATCTCCTCCTGCTTGTGACCGAGGTATTCCTCAACCTCAAAGCCCTGATCAAGTAAATACTGAATTGCATCCTTCGCGATGCTCTCTGTAACCAAAATCTTCATGATATTCCTCCGTCTTTTCGAAAAAGCTTATTTGTTGCTTTGAAGTTCCTTGATAGTTTCCTCGAGATCCTTGAGCAATGTCTTGATCTCTTCCATTGTCGTATCAGCCATGTGAGCGATCCTGAATGTCTTATCCTTAAGATCACCGTATCCGTTACTGATGAGGTAACCCTTCTCGCCCATTGCCTTATTGAGTTCTGCGAACGTAAGGCCTGTCGTATTTGTGATACATGTGACCGTTACGGACAGATGATCCGGATTTGAGTAGAGCTCACAGTTCTTTCTTGCCCAGTCTCTTACGACCTCAGCAAGTTCTAAGTGTCTCTTATATCTGTTCTCGATACCCTCTTCAAGGATCCTGTCGAGCTGATAGTCGAGAGCATACATATGAGAAAGAGAAGGAGTTGAAGGATACTGGAAAGGCTTTTCCTTAACGAACTTGACAAGTTCAACATAGTCAAAGTAAAGTCCTCTGTTCTCGACCGTCTTTGCCTTCTCGATCGCTCTGTCACTTACGGAAGCGATGGACATTCCCGGAGGAAGTCCGAGGCACTTCTGTGTAGAAGTGATACATACGTCAAGTCCGAGCTCATCTACGGGGATATAATCGCCTGCCATCGAGGAGACAGTATCAACGCATGTAATAACGTCCGGATATTTTGCCTTAACGACATCCATGATCTCCTTGATGGGATTATGGATACCTGTTGAAGTCTCGTTATGTGTGATGGTGATGCAGTCATACTTTCCTGTTGAAAGAGCCTCATCGACCATCTCAGGAGTAGTCGGCTGACCGAGTTCCGACTCGAAGATATCTGCCGGAACACCATTGGCGGTACACATCTTGTACCATCTCTTACCGAAAGCTCCGATAGAGAATACTGCACATCTGTTCTTGGTAAAACATCGTACTGCACCTTCCATGAGACCGCTTCCTGATGAAGTTGAGAGAACGATAGTATTCTTTGTTCCCATAACTTTCTGAAGCTTCTCTGAGATCCTCTGCTGAAGAGCAGAAGCATCTTTTGTCCTGTGTCCGATCATAGGCTTAGCCATCTGATCCAAAACATCCTGTCTTACTTCGACAGGTCCCGGAATGTACAGTCTTTTATGCATAAGTCCTCACTTTTTTAACGACCCGGCTGGTCGATAGATTGTTTAAAGCACACCTATGTTATTGTACACAGTTCACACATCTTTTTGAACATGCCAAGGCGTCCCTAAAAGACGAAAAAAGCAGGTTTCGCCTTTTCTTTTGTATATATATTGAACAATGATTTTTACTTACTCGAAAAGAATGCAAAAAAAAAGCGCCCGCTTTGAAAGTGCTAATTAGGGATATGCAAAAAAAATAATTTAACTGGCATGCTTCAAGCGGGAATCAAAAGAAAAAAGACCATGTAGGAGTACAAATGCTCCTGCATGGCCGTTTTTTTCTAATATTAATATCCGCGTATTGCACCTACTATGGAATCAGTATTCCACTTGACAATTCTATCGGCTGCTTTTTTTACTGTTGCGGATGTCTTTTCTGAACCCCAAGGCTCAATTGCTATTATGGTTTTCCCCATTTGCTGAGCAAGCTCAATTTCTATATTTATCCATTTGCTATAGCTTGCATACACGCCGGCAAGTATTAAAACACAACTTGCTGGCTGCATTTGCGCCTTAATCGCAGTCCTTAACTGATAATCATTATTAGCGTGATGTATCGGATCATTTTTAGGGACAGAATAATTCTTATAACTAAAGTACGGTTTAGCATCAAGCAGAGCAACCAGCTTTTCATACGCATCGCTATAAGCCCAAGAGTGGCTAATAAAAAGATTGTATGTCATTAAGATTTACCTCCTGTTTTTAATTTGATTGTTAAAACAATGATGGCGATTGCGATATATAGGATGATGAACATTATGGGCAAAAAAAACTCAAGTTTAGTGCCATCCTTATATTTTTTGTTGCTCTTCA
>JAILNZ010000023.1 GCA_024691135.1 Clostridiales bacterium | reverse complement strand
ATTTGTCCATTTCGATCAGAGCAGTCTTCAGACCGTACTGAGCACATCTTATAGCAGCCTCGTACCCGCCAGGGCCTCCGCCGATGACTGCTCTGATCGAAATGGACAAATTAGGCGGAACCTGTCTCAACAGAGGCTGTATCCCCACAAAGGCTCTCCTTCACGGAGCTGAACTTTATCAGGAAGCCAAGAATGCCGCTTCATTCGGAGTCAATGTAGGAGACGTTACATATGATTATGCCAAGATAGCCGCTCACAAGGACAAAGTCGTAAGCAGACTTGTCGGTGGAGTAGGGGCTCTTGAAAAGGCAAATGGCGTCGAAGTTATAAACGGCTTCGGCAAGCTTGATGATGCTAATACCGTTGATGTCAACGGACAGAAGATAAAGGCAGACAATATTATCCTCGCCATGGGATCCACACCTTCAAGACCTCCGATCCCCGGACTTGACGGAAAAAACGTCATGACCAGCGATGATATCCTCGCTCTTAAGGAGATCCCGGACAGCTTCGTCATCATCGGCGGCGGTGTCATCGGAATGGAGTTCGCTACGGTATTCGGAACTCTTGGAAAGAAAGTAACCGTGATAGAGATGCTTCCTTTCGTCATCCCGGGAATCGAGGAAGAGATCCGTTCCGCACTCGTAAAGAACATGAAGAAGATCGGTGTCAATATCATCACCAGCGCAAAAGTCACCTCCATTGAAGGCGGAGATACAGTAAAGGTCAATTATGAACTCGACGGAAAGCCTCAGACAGCTGAAGGTGCCTGCTGCGTGGTAAGCGTCGGCAGAAGTCCTATGACCGCAAACTGCGGACTTGAGGAAGTCGGCGTCAAATTTGCAGAGAGGAACGGCAGACCTACAAGATACATCCAGATAGATGACTGCTGCCAGACCAATATCAAGAACATCTATGCTATCGGTGATATCACCCCGAAGATCCAGCTCGCTCACGTCGCTTCCGCTCAGGGTATGGTCGCGGCTGCGAACTGCGCTAAGAGGACCGCAACGATGAACTATGACGTAGTACCTGCATGCCTTTATACATCTCCTGAGATCGCATATGTCGGTCTCTCCGAGGAGAAGGCTAAAGAAGCCGGATATGAAGTCGAGACCGGATCATTCAACGTTGCCAACAACGGAAAAGCCATGGTCATGGGAGAAAACCAGGGAATCGTGAAGATCATAACCCAGAAGACCACAGGAAAGATCCTCGGCGCTCAGATGTATGCTCCAAGAGCAACAGACATGATCGGCGAGGTCGCTGTCATAATGAAGAAGGGCGGAACCTTTGAAGACATAGCAAATACGATACATCCTCATCCGACAGTTTCCGAGACATTGATGGAAGCTGCTCATGATGTTGAAGGCATGTCTACGAATGCTATGCCCAAGAAGTGATAATTGAATCCTATACAAAGAACAATAAAGGCCATGTTTTTTATAAAGCATGGCCTTTCGTGTTTTCTTATATTATTATTTGAACATGTCGAGAAGAGAATTGATCTTTAAGATGAACATCACATCATACTGATACATGGGATCATCAATCTCTCCCTCTTTATAGATCTCAAAATGGCAGTTATCAACTATCTGATATCTCCTGTCTTTCAGCCATTTTGTAGTCAAGTACTCAATATTCCTATATATGTCCAGTATCCTTTTTTACTAAGAACGGATACATGGAAAGCACAAAAATATGCAGTTCAATGTTTCGTTTTTGTAAACAACTGTTCACACACATAGCAAGTTTTAATTCATAAAAAGGGACGACTCTACTGTCGTCCCTTTACTTTCCGTTTGCTCCATCAGAACTTCACGACTTTTGAGAAATCCTCCGCCTTGAGGCTTGCTCCTCCGATAAGGCCTCCGTCTATCTCGCTCTGAGCCATGAGTTCAGAAGCGTTCTTAGGATTCATGCTCCCGCCGTACTGGATCCTTATCCTGTCAGCACCTTCGTCCCCGTAGATCTCTCTGACCGCATTTCTTACTGCTGCGATTGTCTCGTTTGCTTCAAGAGCGGTAGCGGTCT
>JAILNZ010000128.1 GCA_024691135.1 Clostridiales bacterium | reverse complement strand
TATCCATGAGGGCGATATCTTCCAGATAGTACTCTCGAACCGCCTGTCGGCACCGTTTGAAGGAAGCCTGCTTGATACATACAGATACCTGAGAACGATAAATCCGTCACCTTATATGTTCTACTTCTCGGGAACGGATGTTGAGGTCGCAGGAGCTTCTCCCGAGACCCTCGTAAGCCTCAAGAACGGTGTCCTTCATACATTCCCTCTCGCAGGAACAAGACCGAGGGGAAGAACGGAAGCGGAGGATCTGGCTCTTGAAAGAGATCTCCTTCGTGACGAGAAGGAACTTGCCGAGCACAATATGCTCGTTGATCTCGGAAGGAACGATCTCGGTAAAGTAAGTAAGTTCGGAACGGTTGAAGTGGAAAAGCTCCACTCCATAGAGAGATTCTCACATGTCATGCATATCGGTTCCACGATAAGAGGGCAGATCAGAGAGGACAAAGATGCTCTTGATGCGATATCAGCAGTCCTTCCTGCAGGTACGCTCTCGGGAGCACCCAAGATCAGGGCCTGCACGCTCATAGGAGAACTCGAGAACAACAAGAGAGGTATCTACGGAGGTGCGATCGGGTATATCGATTTCTCGGGCAATATGGATACATGTATCGCAATAAGGATCGCATATAAGAAGAACGGCAAGGTCTTTGTCAGGAGCGGAGCAGGTATAGTAGCGGATTCCGATCCCGAGAAGGAATATATCGAGACCATCAATAAGGCAAAGGCAGTGGTCAATGCACTTAAAGCGGCACAGGAGGACGACATATGATACTCTTGATCGATAATTATGACAGTTTCTCATATAACCTCTACCAGATGATCGGAAGCATCGATCCGGATATCAGGGTAATAAGAAACGACGAGATGACGGCAGATGAGATCAGTGCTCTTGAGCCTTCGAAGATCATCATCTCGCCGGGCCCCGGAAGACCTGAAGATGCGGGGGTGGTCCCTGAGGTGATAGATAAGCTCAAAGGCAGGATCCCGATCCTCGGTGTGTGCCTCGGACATCAGGCGATATCCATGGTATTCGGAGCCACGATAACATATGCGCCGAGACTGATGCACGGTAAACAGTCCGAAGTCAGTATCGATACGGAAGATACGATGTTCAGGGGACTTCCGGAAAGGATCAAGGTAGCGAGATATCATTCGCTCATCGCAGATCCTCATACGATACCCGAAGAACTCAAGGTAACGGCAGTAACCGATGAAGGTGAAGTGATGGCAGTATCACACAGAAAATATCCCGTGTACGGACTTCAGTTCCACCCGGAATCGATACTTACACCAGAAGGTAAGACAATACTTAGAAATTTCATAAAGGAGTGACAAGATCATGATCAAAGAAGCAATCGTAAAGATAGTAAACAAAGAGGACCTCACATATGACGAGGCTTATACGGTAATGAACGAGATAATGAGCGGTGAGACAACGGCTACGCAGAATGCGGCTTTCCTTGCAGCTCTTTCAGCCAAGAGTGCAAAGGCAGAGACGACGGATGAGATCGCAGGATGCGCAAAGGCCATGAGAGATCATGCTACACCTGTTGATACGGGAATGGATATCCTCGAGATCGTAGGTACGGGCGGAGACGGAGCTCACAGCTTCAATATCTCCACAGTATCGGCACTGGTCTGTGCAGCAGGCGGAGTAAAGGTCGCTAAGCACGGTAACCGTGCTGCTTCCTCCAAGTGCGGAACGGCTGACTGTCTGGAGGCTCTGGGAGTAAATATCAACCAGAGTCCCGAGATGTGCATAAAGCTCCTGAATGAAGTCGGAATGTGTTTCTTCTTCGCTCAGAAGTATCACACATCCATGAAATATGTCGGACCTATCAGAAAGGAATTGGGTTTCAGGACAGTATTCAACATCTTAGGACCTCTCACAAATCCGGGTTCTCCTAAGATGCAGCTTCTGGGCGTCTATGACGAATACCTGATCGAGCCTCTGGCACAGGTACTTATGTCACTCGGCGTTAAGCGCGGCATGGTCGTTTACGGCAAGGACAAGCTCGACGAGATATCCATGAGTGCACCCACTAAGATCTGCGAATTTAAGGACGGCTGGTACAAAGTATATGAGATCACACCGGAGAGGTTCGGATTCGAGCGCTGCACAAAAGAAGACCTCGCCGGAGGAGATCCTGCCGAGAATGCCAGGATCGTCCGCGATATCCTTGCAGGACAAAAAGGTCATAAGAGAAATACGGTCCTTCTCAATGCGGGTGCTGCGCTCTATATCGCAGGCAAGGCTGAGACATTCGGTCAGGGCATAATGCTCGCAGGATCCTTGATCGATTCCGGCAAGGTTTCTGAGACACTTGATAAGCTTATAAAGATCAGTAATGAGGAGATCTGAGATAATGACGATACTTGACGAGCTGGCTTTTTATGCCAAGGAGAGGACAAGACTTAATAAAGAGAAGATATCACTTCAGTCGCTGAGAACTGAGGCGGAAGGCCTCGGATCATCGGGATTTGTTTTCGAGAAGGCGCTCAAGAAGGATGGGATATCTTTCATCTGTGAGTGTAAGAAAGCGTCTCCTTCGAAGGGTATCATCGCCTCTGATTTTCCTTATCTTCAGATCGCGAAGGAGTACGAGGCTGCGGGCGCGGACTGTATCTCCGTCCTTACGGAACCCAAGTGGTTTCTGGGGTCTGACGATTACTTAAGGCAGATCGCTTCAGCCGTAAATATCCCGTGCCTGCGCAAGGATTTTACCGTTGACGAATATATGATCTACGAAGCTAAGCTCCTTGGAGCATCTGCTGTCCTTCTTATCTGCTCCATACTAAGTCCGGAACAGGTTAAGGAATATATCGGGATATGTGACAGTCTGGGCCTTACGGCAATAGTCGAGACCCATAACGAAGATGAGGTAAGGTCTGCAGTTGACTGTAAGGCAAGAGTCATAGGCGTCAACAACAGAAACCTCAAGGACTTTACGGTGGATACGGGAAACAGTTCCGATCTCCGTAAGATCGTCCCGCGGGACATACTCTTTGTCGCGGAGAGCGGGATAAAGACACATGAAGACGTCAGAGCTCTCGCGGATATAGGCGCAGACGCGGTACTTATCGGCGAGACACTTATGAGAGCTTCCGATAAGAAAGCGATGCTTCAAAGCCTTAGAGGTAACTTATGATAGTCAAGTTTTGCGGTATCAGAAGATCAGAGGATATCAAAGCCGTAAACGAGGTTAAGCCCGATCTGATCGGCTTTGTCCTCGACAGGACCAGAAGGAGATATGTAAGTCCCGATACTGTATCCGGGCTTCGGAAAGACCTTGATCCGAAGATCAGAGTAGTCGGTGTATTTGTGGATGAAGAGATATCTTATGTGGTAAAACTTCTTAATGATGGTATCATAGATATCGCCCAGCTTCACGGAAACGAATCCGATGACTATATGAAGGAAGTCAGGGAGAAGACGGGCGCCTTGATCATCAAGGCTTTCGGGATAAGAAGTGATGAGGATATAAAAAGGGCTGAAGCTTCATGTGCTGATCTGGTCATAGTCGATTCTCCGGGAGGGGGAACGGGCGAGCCGTTCAACTGGGAGCTTCTAAGTAAGATCAAAAGGCCTTATATCCTCGCGGGAGGCCTTGATGCGGACAACATAAGTGATGCTGTTAAGATCGCCCCTTACGGCGTTGACGTAAGTTCCGGGATCGAGACAGACGGATATAAGGACATAACTAAGATGAAGGCCTTTATGGCCGGGGTAAAGAAAGGACGATAAAAGTGGCAAAAGAAGGCAGATTTGGCATTCACGGCGGACAATACATCCCCGAGACCTTGATGAATGCGATACATGAGCTGACAGAGGCTTATGAATTCTACAAGAACGACCCGGAGTTCCGGGAAGAACTCGACACACTCTTTAATGAATACGCGAACAGACCTTCGCTTCTTTACTTCGCGAAAAAGATGACCGAAGATCTGGGCGGCGCAAAGATCTATCTTAAGAGGGAAGATCTTAACCATACCGGAGCGCATAAGGTAAATAACGTATTAGGTCAGGCACTTCTTGCCAAAAAGATGGGCAAGACACGTCTCATCGCGGAAACGGGCGCAGGTCAGCACGGAGTTGCAACTGCTACGGCAGCAGCACTCATGGGAATGGAATGCGTCGTGTTCATGGGAGAAGAAGATACAAAGCGCCAGGCTCTTAACGTTTACAGGATGAAGCTTCTGGGAGCTACCGTAGTACCGGTCAAGACAGGTACGAGGACTCTTAAGGATGCCGTATCCGAGGCGATGCGCGAATGGACGACAAGAGTCGAAGATACCCATTACTGCTTAGGTTCGGTCATGGGTCCTCATCCTTTCCCGACGATCGTACGTGATTTCCAGGCAGTTATATCCAAAGAGATCAAAAAGCAGATCTTAGAGAAGGAAGGCAGGCTTCCTGATATAGTCATGGCATGTGTCGGAGGCGGCTCCAATGCCATCGGATCTTTCTATCATTTTATTGATGACAAGGATGTTCAGCTCATCGGATGCGAAGCAGCGGGAAGAGGTATCGATACTTTCGAGACGGCTGCTACCGTCAATACGGGAAGACTCGGTATCTTCCACGGCATGAAGTCTTACTTCTGCCAGGATGAGTATGGTCAGATCGCACCGGTCTACTCGATCTCCGCAGGGCTTGATTATCCGGGCGTAGGTCCCGAGCATGCATATCTTCACGATATCGGCAGGGCATCTTATGTTCCGGTAACAGATGATGAGGCGGTCGAAGCCTTCGAATATCTGTCCAGAACGGAAGGCATAATCCCTGCGATCGAATCTTCGCACGCTATCGCACATGCGATGAAGGTCGCTCCTTCAATGGATAAGGATAAGATCATAGTCGTAACCGTCTCGGGAAGAGGAGACAAGGACTGTGCTGCCATCGCGAGATACAGAGGAGAGAACATCTATGAGTAATATAAAAGAAGCATTCAGTAACGGTAAGGCTTTTATCCCGTTCATCACATGCGGTGATCCTGATACCGATACCACATATAACGTCGTCATCGAAGCCGTAAAAAACGGAGCCGATCTCATAGAACTCGGCATCCCTTTTTCGGATCCTACTGCTGAAGGTCCTGTCATTCAGGGCGCCAACATAAGAGCTCTTGAAGGCGGCATTACGACGGATAAGGTTTTCGAGCTCGTTAAGAGGATAAGAAAAGAAGTTAAGATCCCTCTCGTGTTCATGACATATGCAAATGTCGTATTCTCCTATGATCCGGATAAGTTCATCAGGACATGCAGCGAGATCGGCATAGACGGACTCATAATCCCCGATATCCCTTATGAGGAGAAGGATGAGTTCCTGCCTTTCTGTGAAAAATACGACGTTGACCTGATCTCCATGGTCGCTCCGACTTCTAAGGACCGTATATCCATGATCGCCAAGGAAGCAAAGGGATTTATCTATGTCGTATCCAGTATGGGCGTTACGGGTATGAGATCATCTTTTGCAGAGGGCCTTTCCTCCGTCATTTCTGAGATCCGCGCGGTAACGGATGTTCCTTGTGCGATCGGATTCGGCATCTCGGATCCTTCCCAGGCAAAAGAGATGTCGGGATATGCAGACGGTGTCATAGTCGGCTCAGCGATCATAAAGATCCTTGCCGAGCACGGCAAAGACGCTCCGTCATATGTCGGAAAGTTCGTAAAAGAGATGAAGGACGCCGTCAGGTGATCAGATTATATTCCTGATCCCGTCACATATCCTTCTTGCGACAAGGGGATTATTCATCGTATAAAGATGGATCCCCGGGATCCCGTCGGCGATAAGATCGATGATCTGGCTTAGGGCATATGACATGCCTGCATCAAAGAGCGCTGCCTTATTATCCTCGTAGCGCTTAATGATCCTGTCGAACCTGCCCGGGAATGTGGCATTACAAAGACTAAGCATCCTCTTGATCTGGGAAGCGTTGATGACAGGCATGATGCCCGGTATCACGGGAACATCTATGCCTGCGATCTTACAGTGCTCACAGAGGTCATAAAACTTTTCATTCTCGAAAAACAATTGTGATATAAGGACTTCCGCTCCGGCCTCGACCTTGGCCTTAAGTCCTCTGATATCACTTATCTTGTCCGGAGATTCCGGATGACATTCGGGATAGCAGGCACCGAGTACGCAGAAGTCGTACTTCGATCTCAGGTAGTAAGTAAGATCGGATGCATGGCGGAAGTCATTTTTTTCTTCCGCGTTCGGTGTCTTGTCACCTCTGAGAGCCAGGATGTTTTCAATCCCGGCTTCTCTCAGGTCTTTTGCAAAACTGTCTATCTCGGCTTTGTCATAATGAAGCGAAGTAAGATGAACTACGGGCTCGATGCCGTAGTTCTTCTTTATGTTCTTCGCGATCTCTATCGTCTTGTTGCTGTTTAAGCTCCCGCCCGCGCCGAAGGTCACGCTTATGAAGTCGGGATCGAGCTCGCAGAGGACTTTGAGCGTCTCATCGATATTTTGAAGCTCGCTGTCCTTTTTAGGCGGATAGATCTCGAATGACAGACTTCTCCTGTTCTTCTTGTAGAGTTCGGATATCCTCATTACTGACCTCTTATGATCTTGGCGGCTTCAACAAGATTATTAAGGCTTGCCTTTGTCTCGGTTATGCCTCTCGTCTTAAGTCCGCAGTCAGGGTTGACCCAGAGCTTCTTATCTTCTGTCTTAGTCCTGATCTTTGTAAGAACGGAAACGAGCTCTTCGACGGAAGGCACGCGGGGACTGTGGATATCATATACGCCGGGACCTACTTCGGTCTTGAAGTTGTTTTCCTTAAGAGCGTCAAGGATAAGAAGGTCGGAACGGGATGCCTCGAAAGTGATGACATCAGCATCCATCGAGTCGATGGCGGGAATGATATCCGTGAATTCGCTGTAGCACATATGCGTGTGGATCTGTGTGTCCGGAGCAACACCGCTATGTACGAGCCTGAAAGCAGGGATAGCCCAATCGAGATACTCGCTGTACCAGTCGCTCTTTCTTAAAGGGAGCTTCTCTCTAAGTGCCGCTTCGTCTATCTGGATGATCTTTATTCCGTTTTTCTCGAGGTCGAGGACTTCATCTCTTATGGCAAGCGCGATCTGAAGCGTGCTCTCATGGAGGGAGATGTCTTCTCTCGGGAATGACCAGTTAAGTATCGTGACAGGTCCCGTCAGCATACCCTTGACAGGCTTATTTGTACAGCTCTGTGCAAATACGGACCATCTGACCGTGATAGCTTCCTTCCTTGATACGTCGCCCCAGATGATCGGCGGCTTAACGCATCTTGTACCATATGAGAGGACCCATGCCTTTTCCGTGAATACATAGCCGGACAGATGCTCGCCGAAGTACTCGACCATGTCATTTCTCTCAAACTCGCCGTGAACGAGGACATCAAGTCCGAGCTCTTCCTGAAGGCGGATACATTCCGCGATCTTCTTCTCGTTGAAGCCGATATACTGCTCCTTCGTTATAAGTCCCGATCTGTAATCCTTTCTGTTCTTTCTTACATCATCGGTCTGAGGGAACGATCCGATCGTTGTCGTCGGGAACAAAGGAAGTCCGAGACGTTCCTTCTGGATCTTCTCCCTCTCCTCAAAGGAAGGAAGACGGGTATAATCCTCTTTCTTTATCGCATTAACGCGTTCCTTTACATCATTATCGAGAACATCGATCCTGTTTTTGAAGATCTCCTTATTTGCATTAAGTGCAGCCTCATCTCCCGAAGCGATCTCCTTAAGCTCGGTAAGTTTCTCCTCCGCAAATGAGAAGTGCTTCTTATAATCTTCCGTAAGCTTTGTCTCGCTTCCAAGAGTATAAGGAACGTGCAGGAGGGAGCAGGATGTGCCTACGATGATCCTGTCTTCAGACACGGATCCCTTTAAGATCTCCAGCTTCTCATATGTCTTGGAATAGTCGTTTCTCCAGATGTTCTTGCCGTTAATAAGTCCCGCAACAAGGATCTTGTCTTCCGGGAAGCCGTACTTTCTTATGAGATCGAGACTCTTTCTTCCTTCGACGAGATCGATACCGATAAGGTCAAAATCAAGAGAGATGATCTTCTCGTATATATCCCTGATGTCTCCGAAGTATGTCTGAAGAAGAACCTTTACGCTGCCTTTCTTTCCGAGGATCTTATTATATATCTCCTCGAAAAGGGCAATGTCTTCTTTGTCAAGGTCTCTTACGAGATAAGGCTCGTCAAACTGTACGAGCTTACAGCCCTTTTCCTCGAGCTTTCCGATCAGAGCGATATATTCGTTCGTAAGAGCATCCTTAAAATCAGAGATGCCTTTTTCTCCCGTGAACCTGCACAGCTTAAGGAAAGTGAACGGTCCGATGAGAAGGACCTTCGTATCTGCGCCAAGTTCCTTTGCCTCAAGATATTCGTCAACAGGCTTTGTACCCGTTAGAGCGATCTTCGTACTGTCATCGATCTCCGGAACGATATAGTGATAGTTGGTGTTGAACCACTTCTTCATCGCGAGAGCCTTAACGTTTCCCTTATCTCCCTGATAACCTCTTGCTGCAGCAAAATAAGTATCGATCACAGATAAGCCGAGTTCCTTATATCTTTCAGGTATGACGTTAAAGAGGAAAGCGGTATCAAGTACGTTATCATAGAAGGAAAAATCATTGGATGATATAAGATCGATCCCCGAATCTTTCTGTACCTTGATGTTAAAGGCTCTCTGTGCGCGTCCTTCGGTAAGAAGCTCTGCTTCACCGATCTTGCCTGCGAAGTACTTTTCGCTCGTAAACTTTAATTCCCTGTTTCTTCCGATCCTCGGGAAGCCGATTACTGATGTTTTCATATATTTCTCTCCTGTGTGTGGTGATTTTTATATGCGGAGTATACGCCTATCCTTTCGGTAGGTGAAATATAAAAAACCGGCTGTTGCCCATAGATTTTATCTATGGATACATGTATAATCATAGATACTTGCTATGAAAAGGAGACGGGTGACCATGACTCTCAAACAACTGAAATATCTGGTAACGGTGGCAGATACGGGCAATATCACAGAAGCGGCAGGCAAGCTCTTCATAGCCCAGCCGAGCCTGACATCGGCGATCAAGGATCTGGAGAACGAATACGGGATCGTGATATTCAACAGGAGTAACAGGGGTATCGAGATAACGCCGGAAGGGGAGGAGTTCCTGGGTTACGCGAGGCAGATACTCGAGCAGGCAGATCTAATTGAAGAACGTTATACAGGCAACACCAAGGGCAAGGTCAGATTCTGCGTATCCTCCCAGCATTATTCATTCGCGGTCGAAGCTTTTGTTGAACTCTTGAAGGCTCACGGCGGAAGCAAATACGAATTTCACATGCGCGAGACACAGACATATGACATCATAGAGGATGTCGCCAATCTTAGAAGCGAGATAGGTGTTCTTTATCTGAATGCATTCAATGAGACTGTCATAAGAAAGACCTTAAGAGATAACGGTCTTATTTTCGAGCCGCTGTTCAGGGCAAAGCCGCATGTTTTTATCGGCAAGGATTCGCCCCTTTCCGGGAAGAGATCCATCACGCTTGAGGATCTTAAGCCTTATCCGAGACTTTCTTACGAGCAGGGAAGTCATAACTCATTTTATTTTTCGGAAGAGATACTTAGTACCGTCGACTGTGAGAAGGAACTGATCGTCAGGGACAGGGCTACTCTGTTTAATCTGCTGATAGGCCTTAACGGGTACACGATCTGCAGCGGCGTCATTAATGAGGAATTGAACGGTCCCAATATCATTGCGAAGCCTCTCAAGGTGGACGATTACATGCAGATCGGATATATCCTGCCTGAAAGGATACACCCGTCTTATCTGACGGAGGAATATATAAGGTTTCTTAAGTGCAGGTCATAAGAGCCTGAACAATATACATATCGAAAAGAATAAGGACTTATGAATCGATATCCTTTTTCCTGTAGTAGATGAAGGCGATCAGTATCCCCGATAACATCAGGATCATTCCGGGTATAAGGTACTCGGTCTTTATGTTTACGTCGTTTATGAGATCAGACCCTTCAGTATATCCGAACGGAGTAATGTACTTAAGGACCTTCGCGTCTTCAGTGATATTTGCGACGATGTTCAGGAAGTAGAACATCGAAGCGATACCTATTCCGATCCCGAGTCCCCCTTTACGTAAGAATGAGGATATCCCGAAGCATATTCCCGCGATCTCGAACTGCATGAGAAGATAAGCCAGATGGAAGATGAGGATCTCTTTCCATCCGAATTCTTCCCTGATCATGAATATCGAGCCGATCGACAGAACAAAGACTATCACATTAAGGATCAGGATAACCGAGAAGACGCTTAGGAGCTTTTCGAAGACTATGCGTATCCTGCTTACGGGATGCGTGAGCAGGAATTCCGCGGTCCTGTCCTTTTCTTCCTTAAGAAGAGCCGATATACCGATGATCGCGGCAAAGAAAGCGCCGCCTATACCGAGGATGTTTCCGCCTTCAATAGCATAATAGCCGATCAGCGTTCCGAAGTTGAGCTGATCCATACCGAAGGCCTGCGTGAAGTTTCCCATGGATGAGAACATCTCGTTAACGTCTTCCATCTGGGATTTCATCTCGGGATACATAAGCATACATACTGCGATCAGAAGCCCTATGGACAGGCTCCAGACGATGATGGGGATCTTTTGTGATCTTAACTCTTGTTTATATATTGTCATATCCGTTCCTCTTATTCGTAGTAATTCATGAAGATGTCTTCCAGGCTCGGCTCCGTGATCGTCACGTCAGTAGGGGACTTGGCCGATAACGATCTTAAGAGGTCCTTGATGTCGCCCTTGAAGATGAATTCCTCATTTCCCTTATCTGTCTTTACTGTGACTTTCTTCGCGCCTGTTTCTTCGAGCTTTTCGACCCTGTCGGAAATGATGATCCTTCCGTTCTTGATGAAAGCAGCCGATCTGCAGTAATTCTGGACTTCCGACAGGATATGTGACGAGAAGAAGATCGTCGCACCTCTTTTATTCTCTTCATTAAGTATATTGAAGAATTCCCTTTGCATCAGAGGATCGAGACCCGAAGTAGGTTCGTCGAGGATCAGAAGGGAAGGACTGTGCTGAACGGCGCATACGATACCGACCTTCTTCCTGTTTCCGAGCGACAGCTCGCTGACCTTCTTGTTCATATCAAGGCCGAGGCGTTCCGACAGTTCATTTGCTTTGTCGCCGCATCTTTTGCCCCTCAGGTCAGCCGAATATCTTATTACGTCCCTGACCTTCATTCCGTTATAGAAGTTTATCTCGGAAGGAAGATACCCTGTTTCCCTTAAGATCTTTTTCGAATCGGATACGATATCAAGGCCCAGGACCTTTGCGTTTCCGCCCGTGGGACTTATGAGCCCCAAAAGTGTCCTTATGGTCGTTGACTTGCCCGCTCCGTTAGGTCCTATGAATCCGAAGAAATCGCCTTTTTCGACCTTCAGGTCCAATTTGTCGATGCCGCGGTTTTTGCCGTAGGTCTTTGTCAGTCTCTCTGTTTCTATTACGTACATTTCCAACCCTCTTCTTTCAGATATACGGATTTCCAGAAATCTATCAGCTTTTTATATTCGCTTACAAATTCATCTTCGTTGAAATTGTCCCCTTGTTCGATCTTCCAAAAAAACCCCTCTGATGCCAGAAAAATATCCCGGTACATCATATTAAGATCGATCCCGTCCTTGAACTTTTTTGGGTCCATCGGAGGAAGAGCCTTATAAGTCTCGATCCTTGTATAAGGAGAGACGATCTTTCTAATCTCCCTGGAAAGATCGGGATCTTTCTCATAATATGCTTTCAGCGAGAAGCGGCTCATGTCGGGATATGCCTTCATCAGCCTTGCCTTGGTCATAAGTCCCTTATACATGATATCGAAGATGTCTTCGCCCTCGTACGCGCCTGATTCCTTCAAAGCCTTGTTCGTTATCTCTTCGACTGTCCTGAGTAAGAACAGATATAGTTCTTTTTTATTCCTAAAGTAGAAGAACAGGAGCGACTTACTGATGCCCGCTTCAAGAGCTATCTCATTTACCGGACTTTTCTTATACGTATTCTTCGCGAAAACGGAAAATCCCGCATTTATTATCCTTTTCTGCTTTTCCCTGGGCAGCGCATAAAACTTATCGTTCATGGATGACCTCCGTATCATTAAAGCCTGTTGACCGACCCGGTTAATACTATTATCTCCTATTGACCGTTTTTGAGAAGACCCCTGCAAATAAATCCGGTTTCGAACTTATCGGCTCTTATATTATTGAAGCGGTCCTTCACAAACGCCTTTGGGATTACTCCTTATGGAAGTTCAACTTCTTTCTGTTTTGCACGACATAGGAGCATTTTTGAGGGACGCCCGTATTATTGCTGTTGACAATAAATATTGATATAATTTCAAAGATGCGGTTCAAAAGAATCGCATCATCCGAGTACAGGATCTTAAGGGGTAAAAGATGACAGAAGTAACTGCAAGTCCGATTACGATGAAGTGCAAGGTTTGCGGCGGAGATATCGTAAATGATTATCTTACCGGGAAATGCGTATGTGCTCACTGCGGAAACAAGTGGGCGATACAGGATATGATCCCGGGTTTTTCCAAGTACTCACATATTATAGAGAACATTACAAGAGCAAATAATATCCTCGAAAACGGCAATAACAACAAGGCGACCGTTAATGAGGCCAAGATTGCTTTTATGTCTGCCATAAGCGAGTGCAGCAGGTATAATGACGCAGTCACATCCGAGCTTGTCACGATCTGTAAGAACGGAAGGAGCAGGGCGGACATGATGCTGGTCTATATCAAGGGCAAGGATTATTACGATAAGAAATCCTACAGAAGTGCGGTAAAGGAGTTCTCCAAGATCCCGGGGTATAAGGATTCGGATGAACTGATCGGACAGTGTAAGGCCGGTATCGAACGTAACCGCAAGAAGATGATCCCGGTCGATATCCTGTTCAGTTTTATACTTCCGCTGATCCTTTGCATAATCCTTAAGGAAAAAGCAGGTCTTCCGATGGGAGCAGTTATCCCGATATTCTTTGTCTGCTCGGCAGGCTTAGGATACGTGCTGTACAGAGGCGGAGTGCCGTCGGTCATAATAATGGTCATATCGGTCCTCTGTGCTGCCCCTCTGATAATCTACCTGTTTCTGGCATACGTTTTCCATATTAATGTCGTGACCGCGGCGATCATAGCAATAGTCGCACCGATCGCGGTAATAGTGGTCCTGGTAGCTCTCGGGATCAGATCCGATAAAGATTAATTAATTGAGAAAGGAATTATAAATATGGCTGAAGCTATTAGTGTAATCAAGTACGAAGGCAGTAATGACGTCCTGGCGCATAAGCATCCCAATGAGGACTTTACGATCGGCTCGCAGCTCATCGTCCATGAATCCCAGGAAGCCCTCTTCTTCAAAGACGGAAAGGCACTGGACCTTTTTACTTCGGGAAGACACACTCTCGTAACCAACAATATCCCGTTGGTACGTGACCTGATGAAGCTCGGTACCGGAGGCATCAATGTATTCCATGCCGAAGTCTACTTCATCAACATGGTCGTCCAGATGGGCATCAGGTGGGGTACTGACAGCAAGGTAAGGCTCTTTGATCCCGCATCAGGTCTCCATATCGAGATCGGAGCTTCAGGCAGCTTCAATATCAAGGTCAGTGATTCCCGTAAACTCGTGATAAAACTCGTAGGAACCACCGAAGGTCTTCTTCAGAGTGATGTCGCAGGCGACGGACTTTCCTACGGAACTGGCATGTTCCGGGCTCTTATCGTTAACCGCGTCAAGTCCGATCTTGCTCGTGTAATCAAGGAAGCGAACCTGAATATCCTTGAGATAGATGCATATCTTGACGTATTGTCGGAAAGACTCAAGAACGACATCAATGTGACTTTGGATGAATACGGTCTCGTAATGCCGGAATTCTATGTAACATCCATTGCAACTCCTGATGACGATCCGAACTTCATGCGCCTTAAGCAGCAGTTTGCCGATAAGACGCTGAACGTCCGTGATGAGGAAGTTAAGCGCGCCGAAGCTGAGGCAGCAAGGGAAAGAAAGATCGTTGAGGCCCAGACAGAAGCACAGCTCAAATCAGTAAGAGCTCAGGGAGATGCCGATGCACTCCTTATCAAGGCCAAAGCAGAAGCAGACGCATACAAGATGCAGGCTGAGGCTGAAGCTGAGGAAATGAAGATGAAGGGCTACACCTACCGTGACGAGACGGCAAGACAGGTCGGTCTCGAAGCAATGCAGAACGGCATTACAGGCGGTTCAGGTTCCGACGCAGGCGGTTCAGTCAGCGATATAGCGGGCCTCGGCGTTACTCTCGGTGCCATGGGCGGCGTAATGAACATGACGAAGGAAGCATTGAATCCGATCATGGGCGAATCCCGGAAAGTCGGCGAAGGCTTCGGAAATGTTGTAGCGGGAAACACAGGGGCTGCTCCTGATTTATGGAATTGTCCTTCCTGCGGCAAGACCGGCATCACGACCAGATTCTGTCCTGACTGCGGTACACCTCGTCCTGTTCAGAACTGATACCTTTCCTGATGGATATAACACACCATTACATCGAAAAGGGGCAGGGAACCCCGCTTATACTGCTGCACGGAAACGGTGAGGACTGCGGATATTTTAAAGGGCAGATCGATGTGTTTTCAAAATATTTTCATGTCTTTGCTGTAGATACGCGCGGACACGGAAAGACTCCCCGCGGGCATATGCCGTTTACGATACGTCAGTTTGCCGACGATCTTCTGGGGTTTATGGATATTCATTCTATCTCCAAGGCTGATATCCTCGGTTTTTCGGACGGGGCAAATATCGCTATGATATTCGCGCTCAAGTATCCTGACCGTGTCGGCCGTCTGATACTTAACGGAAGTAATCTCGATCCCGGCGGAGTAAAAAGAAGTACCCAGATACCGATAGAGATCGGGTATAAGATCGCATCGAAGTTCGCTTCCAAAAGTGATCAGGCCAGACTTAATGCCGAGATGCTGGGGCTTATGGTCAATGACCCTGATATAGATCCGGGGGATCTGTCCCGTATAAGTTCCGGGACCCTGGTGATAGCGGGGACAAATGACATGATAAAGGAAGAGCATACTAAGCTGATCGCTTCCTCTATACCTGATTCAAAGCTCGTATTTATCAAGGGAGATCACTTCATCGCGGGTAAAAAGCCGGAGGAATTTAACGCTGCCGTATTGAATTTTCTGGATATTCAGGCTGGATAGTATATAATTAAGCGGTTATGGGAATAGTAGAACTGCTTTTACTGGCGATAGGCCTGTCTATGGATGCTTTTGCGGTGTCGATCTGCAAAGGGCTCAAGACAAAAAAGATCACATTCAAGGAGAGCCTCATATGCGGGATCTGGTTTGGCGGATTCCAGGGGCTTATGCCGCTTATAGGTTTTTTACTGGGAGAAGGGTTGGAGAGTATCATAAGTAAGATCGCGCCTTATCTTGCGTTCGGACTTCTTTTTATCATCGGTCTGAATATGATAAGGGAGGCTTTCTCCGAGGAGGAGACAAGACCCGGGTTTAATGTTAAGACGATGTTTCTGATGGCTCTGGCTACGTCGATAGATGCGTTTGCCGTAGGAGTTGCTTTTGCAGCCGTTCCGGTCGATATACTGAACTCGTCCGTGTTTATTAATACTGTCTTTGCCTGCATAGTGATAGCTTCTGTTACTTTTATCATCTCGGCCGCGGGCGTCCGTATCGGCAATATCTTCGGTTCAAGATACAGGAAGGGTTCACAGATAGCGGGAGGAATAGTACTGATCCTTCTGGGATTAAAGATACTTCTCGAGCATTTTGGTCTGATCAGTTTATCGTTATGAAGAAATAATGGCTATTCCTGTTGAAAATTTTTGTTTTCGTCACATAAAATATACCATTTTTTAATCTAACCACAGTATAATAGGAATAGCCCTTTTGGGGGGCGCGATGTAATTTGCAATGCGGAGGCTAAAATGAGACTTGAATCTTTGTATGAAGGATTAGATCTTCAGGAATATTATTTGGGGAAAGTAACACAGGTATACAGGAGCTGCAGTATCGCACAGATCGATAATCATGCGGTAATGACTGACAGGAGCAAGTTCACAAAATCTTTCCGTCCTAACACCATCAACTATTTTGTTATCGTCGAATCCACCGGCGGAGTCTTCCTCGGAGAGGTATTCGAGAATAAGGCTTCGAGAAAGAATATCCTTGATATAGCATCTTTCGGCGATGAGAAGACAGATGATTATCATGAGATCAGTATCGATACGATCGCTTTCATGACACCTGAGTCCAATAAATTCGAACTCGCAGGTTTTAAGACTCTCGGCATTACCGACAAAGTCTACCTTGCAACAGATAAGGTCTACAAGTTATTCCTGAGCTCACTTGAGTTCTCTTCTGAGAACGAAGAGCCGCTTCCGGCATTTGCCACATATCTTAACAGATCCCAGGCGGACGTTGTCCTTAAGCCGAGTACTCTCTTTAACCGTCACCTTATGTGTATCGGTGCTACGAACAGCGGTAAGTCAACAACTGCTCTTGCGATCCTTGATAAGCTCGTTACAACCAAGCGTAAAGCTCTTATCGTCGATCCTACCGGTGAGTACAGAAATGCTTTTTCGAATGATGAAGTAACGAAGCTTACATTGGGTGTTGATGCTACGATCTCTCCTTCCAAGATCACCATGGAGCAGTGGGAGAAGCTTTTCGAGACGGAGAACAGCAGTCAGGGCGCGGTCCTCTCGGAGGCTATCACTTCTTTGCGTTTTATGAAGAAGTCCGGACAGGACACATACTATACCAAGGTCGGTGAGAGCATCGACGAGGTTCAGGAGAACCTGGCTTCCGTTACGAATGACGACACGGATTTCAATATCGAGCTCCTTCCGGAGCAGATCCTGGCAGAATCCGTCTGCGAACCTGACAGAGATAATAACTACAACTTCAGATACCGTTATGATGCACTGAGAGCTAATGCCAATGCATCATTTATCCAGAAGATCCAGTATCAGATGACAAACACGAGGTTTTTAACATTCTTCTCGAACGATCCGAGCATGCGTAACCTTCTTGATGTCATCGACGAGTTTATCCATCAGCCTGAGACGAGCCTTTATATCGATACTTCACAACTCGGTGCTTCAGAAGGTATCGGCGGTATGGTAATCGACCTCGTAAGTAATTACGTTATCTCGAGAGATGACGTTAAGCCTTTTGTATTCTTTATCGATGAGGTCCACAGATATGCCAAGTCCAGATATTCCGATAAGGAATTCCACGGCGGTCTGACACTTCTTGCAAGAGAAGGACGTAAGAAGGGTATCTTCCTTTATCTTACGACTCAGATCCCTAAGGACGTATCTCCGATCCTCTTTGGTCAGATCGGTACGATACTTATCCACAGGCTCATGCTCAATGATGAGATCAGAACGGTAGAGAGCCATCTTGACGATTATGCGATCAAGCACGTCAGAAAGCTTAATCAGGGTGAAGTTATCCTTACCAGCGTTAACCTTTTGCACAATATGTTCATCCATATCAATAAGAGCGAGAGAACGCAGTATAACGATACTCCTCTCCTTTAATAACAACTAATAGAAGGATATTGACGGGGCTTACTAATTAACGTGGTAAGCCCCGTTTTTTTATGTTTTGAAACGTCGCAAAATGACGGAACCCTGTGCCTGCGGCACAGGGTTCCGTTCCTGGAAAATAACTATTGAAAGCAGATCAGCTTATCAGCCGAAGCCCGGGAAGTCTATTTCTTCTGCTCTGTCCATAAGCATCTGATCTATCTGCTCGAATGTGTAAAGTTCGATATCTGCCTGAGCGAATTTGTTCTTAAGTTCGTCTAATCCCTCGTATGTTGATGGATCCATGATGTTATAGTCATCGTCATAGACCGTAAGGATATTGTAGTCCGTGCGGTCGGAATCCCAATCTGTGAAGAAGTAGGACGAGATCATGATGTTTGTCGTGTCAAGATCCGACATGTCGATATTTATATATTCACCGTCCTTAAATGTGGAGAAACCGTATGACGGATCGAAGGAGTCGTGGCAGTTATAATATATAAAGTAGTTGCAGTCAGCATCGAGGAATGATGCTCCGTTATAATGTTCAGTCGCTCCTCCTGAACCGTAAGATGTGATCACACCATTGTCGTCTATTTCGAAGTCGTTTCTTGACCAGTAATCGTTATCAAAGCAGAAACAGAGTTCTCCGTTTATATCCTTGATGACACATCTTAAGCCGAATAAGTCGCCCGATATGAACTTAAAGTCGATAACGAGTTCGGGATTGCCGTCTTTGCCGCAGTCGATGAACCTGTACTCGTATGGATTATCCGTATCGAGAACGATGCCTGATGAATATTCCGATACATCAACGCTTAGAAGCGAGATTAGTTCCTCGACGGAATAAGTTCCGTTTACCTCAAGATAACTGTCGAGCCTGAGATTTGTTCCGAGGTCGTTTTGACCTGTGTATCTTACTTTCTCCGATCCGTAGAGGAAATCATAATAGATCTGCATATTATCCGGCATGATAGGTTCTTCGGGGTTTTCCTTTGAAGTATCGCCGGGATCGCCGGCTTCAGGTTTTTCCGTCGCCTCTTCCGTGATCTTTTCTTTTTCTGTTGTGCTGTCAGTCTTTTCTGTCTTTGTACCTGAACATCCAGTCATAAGGAGTATGAGTGACAGGGCTACAGCAGGGAATATAATCTTCTTCATTTTACCTTGTTCCTTTCTGGTGATACTTCAATGACGAGACCGTTTGTATATATGTTGCATCATATCACGGGTCTGGCAGGGAGATGATATAATCGGTTATGTCAAAGAAATGAAAAAGAGGTAAACGGCAGACCGTGACTACTGAGAAGAAGGCATTTTATCATCTCCCCGGACTGTTTGAGTTTTTTGACCTGTATAAGGTCTTTATCCCTCTCTTCAGGGAGAAAAGGGAATACTTTTACGACTGGTGCGAGATTGGTTCGATCTACGGAGCCCCGGCAGATTGCCTCTGGGGCGGCGGCCGCGTGGGCTTTGGCGACGCTGACCCCGGCGAGGTCAGAGCATTCATGGAGGAGTACCGGATATCCTCACGCCTTACCTTCAGTAATTCTCTTATCCGTGAGGAACACCTGACTGACAAGAGGTGCAATTCGCTTTGCGCCCTTTTCGAAAAGAGTGAAGGGGTAAAAAACGGTGTGATCATTTATTCCGACCTTCTGGCGGATCATATAAAATCATGCTATCCCGGATTTTACCTCGTGTCTTCGACCACGAAGGTCCTGACGGATCCGGCTGACTTTAAAAAGGAACTTGACAGGGAGGACTTCCTTTATGTCGTGCCTGATTTCAGGCTGAACCGGGATTTCTCTCTGCTTTATTCGCTAAGTTGTGGTAAGAAGGCGAAGGTGGAATTTCTCTGTAACGAATGCTGCAGCTTAGGCTGCACCGACAGAAAGAAATGTTATGAGAACGTCAGCAGAAAGAGTCTTGGGGAAGAATGTGAAGATCATATCTGCACATCTCCCGGTGCGCAAAGGGGATACCGCTTCTCCGATGCCATGGATAACCCGTGCTTTATCGGGACAGATGATATCCTGAACAGATACCTGCCTTATGGGTTCAGTAACTTCAAGATCGAAGGAAGGAGCCTCGGAAGTGCAGTCATTCTCGAGATGCTTTTATACTACATGACCAGGCCTGAATATATCCTGAAGGTCAGGGAGGAGATCTATCTCGACAGCATGCTCGATCTGTTCTGATATCAAGCCTGCTCGAGTTTCCTGATCTTTTTGATCCCCGGTATGATAAGGGATATTATGACAAGACAGATGCCTGAGAAGATGATGGTCAGAGAAGATCCCGTTCCAACGCCTTTTCCCGTTACCTTGCCGACCGTATCGGCCGTAACGCCGCTTAAGCCATAAGCTATGACATATCCGAACTGTGATATGAATCCGATCAATCCCCAGGCCCGTCCCTGAAGCTCGTCAGGTATATTTGTCCTGACCAGATAGTCCAGACTGTTGTTGGCAAACGGTATCGAAGCGAAGAAGATAAATCCGAATACGCATATCAGTATCTTATTCTCGAAAACGCCGAACATGGACATTCCTATCCCTGATACGGCAAGTCCCATCCAAAGTGCCCTGACGAAGTGCTTCTTGATCCCTCTTATGCCTAAGAGGATGCTCGACACGAGCATGCCTGATGCGGCAACTGTCTCGCAGATGCCGAGCGTTTTGGAATCAGAGAAAGACAGGATGAACGGTTCGCCTAATACCTGATACATGCCCATGAAAAGGCAGATCAGGGAAGTTATGATCATGAGAAGAAGAAGTCCCCTGTTTCCGGATACCGCATTCCAGCCTTCCTTCAGGCTCTTGAAGAACGGCTCCGGGCCTTTGTGTTCGCTGTTCCTGATGCCCTTTCTTACTACTGCTGCTACAATGACGGTAAGGAAGAAAGTACAGATGTCGATTATAAGTATCAGCTTGATATCGCTGATAGCGAGAAGGAAACCCGCGATAATAGGGGAGAAGAGGTATCTGGCAGACCCTGCAAGTGATACAAGACCGTTTGCTCTCGAGAACCGGTCCTTGGTCAGAAGGTCGGTAACGGTTGCCGTATAAGCAGGTTCCAGAAGTGCCGAGAATATAGAACTTACGGTTGTTCCAAGATATATCTGCCAAAGAGCGGCATCGCCTCTTTACATACAGATAAGTATAAAGAGCACTCCGAGACCCGACAGACCGTCTCCTATCATCATCAGGAGCCTTCTGTCATACCTGTCGGCGAGAACGCCCGCCGGCACTTTAAGGATCAGTGAAGGAAGGAATCCGAGAAGAGTGAGAAGAGCCATGTCCGTTGCGCTTCCCGTTGTCTTGAATATGTAAAGACCAAGACCGAAGCTCGTAAGTCCCCCGCCGATCGAAGATATGAATTCGCCTGCCCATAGGAGCAGGAATCTTATGTAATTACCCTTATTCTCTGTCATTGTCTTTTTACCCTTTTTGTTGTTTTATGATGCTATTGTATTCAAACAGTTCTTAAATAATCATTAAATCTGATGTACACTCAAAGCAGGATGGCAGGGAAAAACTGCCTCATTTATGACTAGCTATCTGATTGATGAAAAGACGGTCTGAATGCTATCCTTTTTAATGATCTGCCGGGAGGCAAATAAACTTACTAAGGAGACGGAAGCACATGAAAAAGATTATTTCCATGATCATCTGCACGACACTTCTTATATCTTTAGCTTCGTGCGATAGTTCTTCCAAGACAACAAAGAAGACAAAAAAAGACAGGACCGAAAAGACGGAAAAAGATATCGATTCCGGGACTTCAAAGAATGAATCCGATCCGGAGGACGAGACTGAAGCCGTTACGGGAGATAAGGTTATATTCAGCACAGTAGACAGAGACGGCAATTCCTATGATGAGTCTGTCTTTGCAGGCAATGAACTTACACTCATCAATTTCTGGGAACCGTGGTGCGGACCTTGTGTCGGCGAGATCCCGGATCTTGAGGAACTCTATGAGGAATATAAGGATGACGGACTTCTCATAATAGGCGTCTATTCCGAGAACGGCATGGAAGACGAAGTGGACGAGATACTTGAAGATAGCGATGTCAGCTATCCGATATTGAGATATTCCTATGATTTTGATATCTTTCAGACAGGTTATGTTCCGACGACTATCCTTGTTGACAGGAACGGTAATATAATCGATACGGGAGAAGCATCATATGACGGTATCGACAGCACTATGATCGTCGGTTCCAAGTCTTATGATGAGTGGGAAGACATAATTACAGATTATCTGGGGAATTGATCATCGAATGAGAAGATATGGTCCTGCCGTTTTATTAATATGCGTTTCTATCGGTCTTATCACCATAGGCATCCTTATGAAGCAGCCTGAATCGGTGCTTCATAAGGCCGTCAGGATCTGCATGGAGTGTGTTGGCCTTGGATAGGAAAAAGATCAGATTCGGTATTCAGGCGGCGGCAACTCTTATCCAGAACGCCAATATAAAAGGCTTCTTCACCGGAAGGATATATGAAGGCGCTTCCAAATCCGTGTGCGTTCCGGGACTTAACTGTTATTCTTGCCCCGGCGCGATCGGTTCATGCCCGATAGGATCGCTTCAAAGTTTCTTAAGCGGAATGAAGATCAAGGTTCCGTACTATGTTTTAGGACTTCTGATCTTTTTCGGAGCTGTATTGGGAAGAGCGGTATGCGGTTTCCTGTGTCCCTTCGGGTTTCTTCAGGACCTTATCTATAAGATCCCTTTCATCAAGAGGAACAGGTTTAAGATCGACAGATATCTCCGCTATCTCAAATATGTTGTCCTGCTGGTGCTTGTGGTGATACTGCCCATGACATTTAACCTGATACCGTTTTTCTGTAAATATGTCTGCCCTGACGGAACGATCGCGGGGATCATCCTTGCTGTTGTCGATTCCAATGTCAGGAATATATTAGGACCCCTGTTCAGCTGGAAACTCATATTGCTCCTGATATTTATCGTGACAGGGCTTATCGTCAGAAGACCATTCTGCAAATATGTCTGTCCGCTCGGAGCGATATACGGATTCTTCAATAAGGTCGCCATATACAGGATGACATATAAAGAGGACAGATGCATCAAATGTAATGCCTGCGCCAAGGCATGTCAGATGTGTATCGATCCTACAAAGACTCCTAACAGCATGGAGTGTATAAGATGCGGAGAATGCGTTGACAAATGTCCTTCCGGAGCTCTGCATCTGGGTTTTACGGACGGCAAGTTAAAGACCGCTCCGAAGGCGGAGAAGAAATAAGTCTTATCCTATGGTCTGAGACTGATCGTACTGATTAGCGGGTCTTTGGCATCCGCAGTTTCCGCAGAAATTGAATGTCGACAACGTCCTGCATCTCGGGCAGTACCATGTGTTACTTACGGGACGCTGATTTCCGCAGCGTGCACAGTAGTTGAAGTAGTTCTGAGTTCCGCAGACACATGTCCATCCGCCGACGACAGCGGGTCTGTAGATCGTCTGACCCTGTTCGGGTACGTTGACGATGCAGTAATCGTGCTTTGAAGAATAGATGATAAGGATTATCGATACGATAAACAGAGCGATTACAAAGAGGATCCACAAAATGACGCCGATCACGATCGCGGCACCTTCACCCGTCGCATTTGCGCCCATAAGTATCGCATCATAGACGCCGTGGATGATGATCGGTACGATTATGGAAAGAAGGATGTTTCTTGTACATTTGCCGGGTTTATGTGTGATCGATGCATCCTTTGCCTTGCTGTAGAAAAATCCCATGAATACCGCATAACAGGCGTGACCCGGAACGGCAGTGAACATGCGGATCACTGCAGTTAAGACTCCGGTTGAAAATACATAATTTACGTTTTCGAGAGCGGCAAAGCCGAGTGAGACAAAGACGGCGTAGACTATGGCGTCATAGCTGTAATTGAAGTGCCTGTTCCTCCATGTGATGAGCCGCAGGACCAGGAATTTTCCGAGCTCCTCGGCGGGAGCGACTATGAAGATCGCGAGGATCAAAGCTTTTATGATCGACTCGTAAGGGAAAACGAGATCAAGGATCGTCTGGCCTGCCGATTCCGCAATGATGGCCGTAACCGATGTGCCCATTCCCGCGAAGAAGAGAGCGACCAGGAGCCTGAAGGGTTCTTTCTCTTTCCTGTCCTTGAAATAAATGAATAATAAAAGTCCCACTACCGGGATCAATGCGAGTGCAAATAACATACTGATCTCCTGATTCCTTATTCGAGATAAGGATATCACTTTCTTTTGAACGTGTCACTTACTGTTAATGATATAATCCTCTTAAAAACTGATGATGGGAGACGGCATATGGAAAACAAAGTCAAATGGGGGATCTTAGGCACCGCAAATATCGCCCGCTGGGGGATGATTCCGGGAATGAAGAATGCAGGAAATACCGATCTTGTCGCGATCGCAGGAAGAAATCCCGAAAAGACGGAAAGCTATGCAAGAAACTTCGGGATAAGAAAGACATACTTAAGCTATGACGAACTTCTAAGCGACAGTGAGATCACTGCCGTTTATGTCCCTCTTCCGAACGACCTTCATTTTCCGTGGGTCATAAAGGCCCTGAAAGCGGGCAAGCATGTCCTCTGCGAAAAGCCGCTCGCGCTTAACAGCGATGAGGTCAAAGAGATGTTTAAGACGGCTGAGGAGTGCGGTGTATATCTGATGGAGGCATATGCCTATCTTCACAGCCCGTATGTCGAGTCTTTGAAGAATGATATAAAAAGCGGCATCATAGGCGACATCGACTATATCGATACTGCCTTCGTAACCCAGGGTTATAAGAACGATTTCCGTCTTCGAAAAGAACCGGGCGGCGGCGCGATGTACGACCTCGGATGCTACTGCACCACGATGATCCTGTCTCTTATCGATTCTAAGGTCAGTTCATCGGGAGCAGTATCCGAATTCTCGGATCAGGGTGTGGACCTGTTGACTTCAGGTATCATCGGATTTGAAAACGGAGCACGCGCATCCTTTAATGTCGGGATGATCCTCGGAGAAGATACGAATTCAAGATATGACAGACTTTTTATCCACGGGACAAAAGGCTCGATCAGGTCGGATGTCGAATATAACATGGAAGGCCCGGTAAGCTATAAGATCTATACGGATGCCGGCGTGACCGAACGCGTTATCGAAGTCCCCAATAACTACAGCCTCGAGATCGAGCAGTTCAACCGATGTATCCTCGGAAATGAGACACCTCATATTACGTCCGCATTTTCCATAAAGAATGCGGAGCTCATAGATACCTTGTTAAAGAAGGCCGGTTATTGATCCTTAATAGTGATTGAAGCTTACGCGTTCCTCAAAAGCCTTCTTATTAGGGGTCTTGATCTCTTCTTCGGCTTTTCCGACAGGGAGGATACAAACGACATCAGTGTCTTCCGGAACGCCGAGGATCTCTGCGATCTTATCGCAGATCCTGTCATCATCCGTGATATGACCTTCATACCAGCAGCTCTGGTAACCGAGTTCGACTATGGTAAGGAGCATATTCTCGATGGCCGCCGCATAATCCTGTGTTGCAAAGCACTTGTCCCTGTAGGCATTTATCCTTTTCGAGACGACTACGATCATTGAAGGCGCAGTCTTCGCGACCGGCGGGTCGATCACGCTTTTGATCTTCCCCAGGACTTCGGGATCATCGACGATTATAAATCCGGTGGTCTGCTTGTTGCAGCCGGAAGGCGCGTTGATGCCGGATGTGGCGATAATCTCCAGGTCCTTCCTCGGAACCGGATCTGAAGAGAAGCTGCCTCTGTAGCTGTGCCTCATATTAATGACATCGACGGTATTCTTAAGGCTCATAACGTAGATCTGGCACGGATTATCCTTGTCCCAAAGATCTTCCAGCACTTCAAACTCCTTGAATCCCAAGCTCCTGTAAAAATCATTGGTCCTGTCGTAGTCCTCGTACATCCCGTATCTGACGGTCTTGACCTGCATGAACGAATAACCTTCGCTTACAGCATACTTTTTTGCCTCCTCGAATAGAAGACGCCCGGTTCCCATCCTCTGATGACCTTCGAGAACGCCCGTGACGGCCAGTTCGACGGTGTCTTTGCCTGTTCTTTTAAGACACAGGAAACCTGTGGGAATATCATCCTCAAAAGATGCCCAGAAAAGCTGATCAGCGGATCCTTCTATGAACTGCTCGCGGCTTTCCGTAACTTCAAACCACTTAGTCAGTGATTCGAGTATCATCCGCGAGATCCGCTTCCTTTCCGACGGTTCTTCTATAAAACGTATAACTGCCATATTTACATCCTTTCCTTCAACAGAAATCGCGCCACGCTGTCCTCATCATTACTTCCGAGGATTCCTGTGGCCTTATCCCGTACTTCCTTGATCGCATTACTTACCGCATATGCCTCATCAGCTATCTCAAACATAGGAAGGTCGTTCACGGAATCTCCGAAAACGACGAGCTTGTCAAAGCCCAGCTTTTTCTTGAGCTTCAAGATCGCCTTCGCCTTTGTGCTGTTCTCTGGACAGATCTCGAGCCAGTATTCCTTTACATAAGTATCTTTCTGGAAGACGCATTCCAGAGAAGTCTCGCTTCTCAGCCGCTCGTACACGGGGTAGAGAACATCCCTGTCATCCAGCATGGATATATAGCCGATCTCGCCTTCGAACATCTCTTCCGTCGTCTTTACCGCGAATAACCTGGGGTCGTCCTTCCGGTCCTTCAGATATTCCTCCATTCCCGGAACGTGTTCGCCCGGAATATATAGCGTCTGCATCTTATCTTCCACATACCGCGTCGTATTCCCTCGGCACCCGATATCGGGAAGGATCTCCTTAAGCTTACTTATCTCTTCAGGCGCAAACAGCGCCTTTTCGAGCATCCTGCCGGTGCCGTGATCGGCAAAGACCGTGCCGTTTCTTGTGATTACCGGGAGTCTGAGCTTAAGACCTCCCGCGACTTCTCTCGCGGTCAGGACCGACCGTGCACTCGCATAAGTAATGGCCATGCCTTCTTCGACAAGAGAATTTACGGTCTTCTCAGTATAACCTGAGAGCGTCTTGTCGCTTCGAAGGAGCGTTCCGTCCAGGTCTGTCACATATAAAGTCTTTGGGGGTATTGTCATTCGGGATAACCTCTGATCTGATATCTTCATTCATTATATCATTAAGATCCCGCAGATCTCATCTTGCGCCTCACCCTGTTTATGTGCCTTTCAAAGACCCCGCTGTTCAGAAGTTCGGTCAATACCAGCTGCTCAAAAGTCGGAACCGTACATGAATAAAACCCGAGCTTTTGCGCGAAAACATCCGTCAGGGAAGACGGAAGCAGCATATAGCCGACACGAAGTGCGGGCGATATCGTTTTCGAGAAGGTGTTAAGGTATATCACATTGTCTTTTGAAGTCATCGAAAACAAACTCTCGACAGGTTTCCCATGTATCGAGAATTCCGACTCGTAATCGTCCTCGACCAAAAAGCGGCCGCCTTTTTCCGCCCACCTTATATATTCATGCCTTTTGGATGCCGAGGCCGAGATACCCGTCGGGAAGCTCCTGTACGGCGAGATATGAAGGACATCCGCGCCCGTGTTCTCAAGCGCTCTGCTCTCTATGCCGTCTTTTCCGAGCGGAAGAAGCTCGTACCTGATCCCGGCATTTTCATAGACACGGCGGATCTTCTCATAAGACGGATCCTCCAGCGCGAAAACCCGGTCGCCCAAAAGACCTGCGATGAGATTATAGAGATACTCCGCTCCCGAGCCTATGACGATCCTTGAAGGGTCGACCCTGATGTCCTTGTTTCTGGCAAGATATCTCGATATCGCTTCCCTGAATTCCTGAAGGCCGCAGTTGGGCGACTTCCTGAGGATGTCATCACGGCGGTTGGTCAAGATGGATCTCATTGTTTTCGAGAGGACGGAGACAGGGAAGTGGTATTCTCCCGAAGAAGCGGCTAAGTGGGGAGAAGCTGTTATCTTCTCGGGAAATGACGAGAAGCCGTCTGAGGGTCTGAAGTCGACAAAGCAGCCGCTCTTTTCAACGCATCTTATGTATCCCTCGTCGTTCAAAAGCTCAAAAGCATGCCCGACAGTGATGACGCTTACCCCGAAGGCCTGCGCCGTGACTCTCTTGGAAGGGATCTTGGTGTTATACGGGTAGACCCCGTCAACGATGTCCTTCTTTATGTGTTCATAGATATTAATGTACGAAGCGCTGTTCTTGTTCCTGCTCATCTGGTTATATTAAAAACTTCCAATCTGGTTATTTAGTATATTCAGATTAGTTGTAACATAGTAACAGCTAAAACACAACACGAAGGACAAGAAAATGAGCAATCACGAGAAAAACAGACGAAAGATCAAAAAGATAGCATATACCGGCGTTCTGGCCGCTCTGATATTTGTAGGCACCGAGATACACGTTCCGACATTGATAGGTCACATCAACCTGGGCGACCTGGTTATCCTTATTACGTCATTTATACTGGGACCCTTTGCGGCGATACCCGCAGCGATCGGTTCGGCTATAGCCGATCTCATCTCGGGATACGCGCAGTATGCGCTCCCGACATTTCTGATAAAAGGCATTATGGGATTTACGGCAGGTCTTATCATGATTCGAAAAGGCGACAGGAAGATCACCCTTCCCCTTAAGCTTACCGCCGCAGTCCTTGCCGAGATCATCATGATAGCAGGCTACTTCGCATTCGAATCGCTTCCGTTCATGTACGGCGTCAAAGCGGCCATAGGTTCACTCATTCCCAACCTGATCCAGGCGGGCTGCGCCATCGCGGGAGCCATACCGCTCATGTATGTGAAATTCCTTGACAGAGCAGGGGAGATACAGCGAAGCTGAGTTTTACTTACTCCTGGAGAAGGCTTCCATAAATGCCTTCGGATCGTATTGATATAACTCTTCGCCAAGCCTGTCGGCGATCTCTATAACCATTCTCTCATAAGTGCACTGAAGCGGGGACACCTTGTTCTCGCTTCCCGTGTTCATGCGGTTGGAGCATCCGCACGAGTTGGTGCACCTGGTCTTAAGATCGCAGTTCGTGCATGTCTCAGGCGTATTGGACCTCTTTGCAATCTCTGCTACTTTCTTATCATCTATCCCGTTAAAGACATCTCCCATGCGATAGTCTTCGTCATCAATGAAGGAAGTGCAGGGGAAGAGGTTGCCGTTCGGAGTCACAGGCATCTGCCTTACGCCGAGATGGCAGTGTTCGGCGGGATTTTTGCCCGCTATGCATTCCTTGATCTTGCTTATAAGAGGGGACACATAGATCCTGTTCCCCTTGATAAATTCCTCCTTGAGGAAATCGGCGATCTTGTTATGCTCGGCTCTCAGTATCTCCATATCGTCATCCGTCCAGTTTACTCTCCTGCCGTAAGCTATAACGGTCGATATGTTGCGGAATCCGATGCTGACCAGATATTTGACCGATTCTGACAGAAGGTTAGCTGCCTTCGGGTCAAGTGTCAGCATGGCGAGAGCATTCGGACGGTAGGTAAGAAGAAGCTTTGCTTTTGCCTCCAGAAGCGCCGCTGTCTAGCTTCCGTCCGGGAACCGCCTTGATATGTCCTGACCTTTGCCGTCAAACGAGATGCCGATGCCCATATCCGCTTCCTTAGCTCTTTTAAGGAACGCCTCGTCGAGCAGCGTGCCGTTTGTCGTCATCTTGCAGCCAAACGGGATACCTGTCTCAAGGGACTTCTTTTCACAGTAGTCCAGTGCTTCGTAGATCAGGTCTTTTCGAAGAAGGGGCTCGCCTCCGAAGAAGCAAAGTCCCGCTTTATTCCCTTTCGAAAAAGCCAGATCACACGCACGGTGAAGGACCTCCATGGTCATATCCTTGGAAGTCTTCTCCCTCAAGCAGTAACTGCAGGCCATATTGCAGTTTTCCGTAAGATGCAATGTCAGGTTCATATCAGATAATCATCCTTCTTCATCAATATCTTCAGTATATTCAGGTGCAATCTCAAGGCCGCCTTCATAATCCACATCGGTCACGATCGTGGTCGCACCGCTAAGTTGAAGATCCGTTGCCGGCGGTTCTGTGTCTCCGCCGTAAAGGAGATAATCATCATCGATCTGCGCTTCGCCCATGAGTTCGGGCTCTCCGGTAGTCTCAACGGTCTTACGGCCGCTGCTTCTGTGATGATGTCTCCTTGCCACATCTTCCTTCCCGCAGGCAGCTCCGAGGAGCATCGTGGTACCTAAAACGGTTGCTATACCTGCAATATATAATGGTTTTTTGTAATCATGTTTTGGTTCGATATTCATATCTCAAAACCTCCTTTACCTCTAATATCACCTTTTGGGCACGGGAGGTTTCACTTTATCTGCAAAAAATTATCTCGAGATAGCATATGAATAGATCCCCGCAATGAGCGCGACCAGAAGCGCGCCCCAGATAAGGATCGCGATGACTGCCTTCTCGGGCGCCGTGAATGCCGATATCACACAGGCGGCTCCGAGCAGTATCAGGAGCTTTCCGCCGAATCTCTGCGTTTTGTCCCAGAGATCGTCATCGTCCATGATCCACGGAAACCTGATCCCCATAAGTCCGTTTGGCCTTACTGTCGGAACGATATTACCGAGTATGATACATACTATCCCTACCACCATTATCGCTACGGAAGCTTCGCTCACGTTCTTTCCGAGAGCATTGCAGAACATCGCCGCCTGCAAACTTATCGATACCAGCGGTCCAATGATCAAAAGCGACACAGTAACCCTGAAATTTGGCTTGATCTTAAAACAAATCGCAGCCATCAGGACCGTGAAAACGACCATTATCAGGGGAAGGAGCAGTATCGCCATCGTCTTCCCGGTCAGCTTGTCTGCTATGCCGCTGATGTTGTAATGGATCGGAAGGTCTTCCGGAAGCCGGCTATAAAGGATATATCCCGCGATAACGGGCGAGAGCGTCAATAAGATGCTCACCAAAGTTGCGATCAGAGTTTTTTTCGTATCATTCATCTTTACCGTCTCCTTTCAGATCCGCGAGCCACAGCATCATCTCTTCCACGATGCTTACGTTCAATCCGTAATAGATAAAATTCTTCTTTTTCTTCTCATATATAAGCCCTGCCTTCTTCAATACCGACAGGTGATAAGAGACTGTCGCGCCCGTCATATCAAACTTTGACGCGATATCCCCCGCTGACATCATGCCTCCCTTGAGCATGGTCAGTATCTGTCTTCTGACAGGATCTGACATAGCTTTAAACGTATCTTCAAATGCCATAACTCACCTATTTAGAAAAATATCTAATTAGAACTTTATCTAAATAGTATTCCTCAAACACCCCGTTGTCAATACAACTTATTTATAAGATGTTGCTTTTCTTTATTAATCTGTGCGACAATATCAAGCAGACAAAAAAGAGTATTGAGGGCAACAGTCTTACGGCTCTGCCTTCATATACGTGATCAAGGAGGGGCAATTATGGGTTGTCAGGTTTCTGACCCGGAAATTAATGATCTGGTAGATCTGATCCTTAAGGACTATGAAGACGACAGGACGGTAAATAAGATCGATATCTGTAATCAGCC
>JAILNZ010000165.1 GCA_024691135.1 Clostridiales bacterium | reverse complement strand
TATCAAGAAGATAGACGATACCGAGAAAGAATATATAGAGATCGGATGTCACAGGAAAGACGAGCGCATAAACGAGATAGTGCGTTTCATAAGATCACGCGAGGGGATCTTAACGGGCACAAAGGAAGATCAGAAGTACAGCATTCCGCTTCCTGATATCCTCTATATCGAAGCGGTCGACGAGAAGACCTTTATCTATCTCGAGAAAGACTGCTTCGAATCAGGCAGACGTCTTTATGAATTTGAGGAAGTCCTTGCCGCAAGGAGCTTTGCGAGGATCTCCAAATCAGTCGTGGTCAATCTTATGAAGATCAGATCGATAAAGCCGTCACTGAACGGACGATTCCTGTGTATTCTCTCAAACGGGGAACATGTAATGATATCACGTAAATATGTTCCCGAGATAAGAGAGAAGCTCAAAGGAGGCGCAATATGAAAGATCATTTGAAAACAACACTGGCATCCTTCTTTATATCCGTCACTCTCATCAATGCCGCGATGTTCATCCTGGGACTCATGCTCGAGCCTGACCTGGAGTTCGGTTATAAGGCGTTCGCGTTTCCCTTGATATACGGTCTTATCGGAAGTCTCCCCGGTCTTATCATGTACTCCAAAAAGGAACTTTCGGTTAGACAAACGATCATAAGGGAACTGATCCAGATGTTCCTTATCATCGTCTTCCTGATCTCGTTCATGTTCATCGGGTTCAGGGACAAGGAAAAGATCATATCTCAGATCATCGGAGTTACGATAAGTATCGTAATAATCTACGTGCTGGTCCACTTCTTCGGCTGGCTGATGGATCTTAAGACCGCAGGCAAGATGACCGAAGAACTTAAAAGATATCAGGACTCCGTTTCAAGAGACAGCAAGGGATCCTAACGTTCGGATCACTTGATCCCGAGATACTTATAACCCTTATCCTCGATCACTTCCCTGACCTTTGATTCGTCGAGGTCACCTTCAAGCCTTATAAGGACTTCGTTATCATTGTGGTTCGGCTGCGCATATGAGATAAAATCCAATGCCTCAAGAGTCTTCTTGACCATTGCCTCGCAATGCTCGCACATCATTCCTTCAACTTTAAGAGTCTTTTCCATGTTGTCTTTCCTTTCGGGTTCAATGATTATTTCTTCTTTTATCATATCTCTCATCGGTCTGTCACGTGAAGTGTCATGCATATCAAACAGATTGAGCCTAAGCGCATTCATACATACCGTGAAGCTCGACAGGCTCATGGCTGCGGCTCCTATCATCGGATTCATCTCCCAAATAAAAAAACCTGCCGCGAGCGGGATACATATGAGGTTATAGAAGAACGCCCAGAACAGGTTCTCGCGGATATTCTTAAGCGTCTTCCTGCTGAGCCTTACAGCCGCCGCGACATCCCTTATGGAGTTATCGATCAGAACGATATCCGCGCTTTCGACGGCAACGTCTGTTCCCGCTCCTATCGCTATCCCGATATCGGCTCTTGTAAGCGCCGGTGCGTCATTTATACCGTCTCCGACCATGACCGTCTTTCCGTATTCCTGAAGCTTTCTTATGACTTCCTCCTTGCCGCCCGGAAGGACATCCGAGATGACTTCGTCGACTCCCGCGTCGCGCCCCACCGCTCTTGCCGTGCGCACGTTGTCACCCGTGAGCATCACGACTTTATATCCGAGTTTTTTAAGTTCGCTTATCCCTTCACGCGAGTCGTCCTTGATCTTATCTGCCGCCGCGATCAATCCGAGAAACTTATCCTCCTCGGCAAAATACATCAGTGTCTTCCCCTGATCCGTAAGATCCTTCCCCTTCTTTTCGAAAACATCCGTTATTTCCGTGAACTTACTTATAAACTTCAGGTTTCCACCTCGTATGATCTTTCCCCCGATCGTTCCTTCCAGGCCGTTTCCGGGCATCACCGAAAAGTCAGAAACTTCCCTTTGTTCAAGTCCTTCCGCCTTCCTTACGACCGCTCCCGCCAGAGGATGTCCGCTCAGCTTCTCGAGCGAAAAAGCCTTGACCAGAAGTTCCTCTTCACTGATATTATTCGGGATGATATCCGTTACCTGAGGCTGACCCGTCGTGATCGTTCCCGTTTTATCGAGGACCATGATCTTTGTCTTTCCGAGATTTTCAAGAGCTTCGCTCGTCTTAAAGAGTATCTTGTTCTTGGCACCCAGACCGTTACCTACCATGATCGCTACGGGAGTTGCAAGTCCCAATGCGCAGGGGCATGAGATCACAAGTACCGAGATGCCTCTTGCAAGAGCAAAGCTCACTTCTTTTCCTGCTATCAGCCAGAAGCCGATGACCAATACTGCGATAGTAATAACGACCGGAACGAATATCCCCGATACCTTATCAGCGATCCTTGCAACAGGTGCCTTAGTTGCCGCGGCATCTGAGACCATCTTTATGATCTGGGATAGTGTCGTATCTTCACCTACCCTTGTGGCACGGCATTTAAGATATCCCGACGTATTTATCGTAGCGGAACTTACACTGTCGCCCGTTTCCTTATCAACGGGTACTGATTCGCCCGTGAGAGAAGATTCGTCTATCGCGCTCGATCCTTCGATAACGACACCGTCAACGGGGATCCTGTCACCCGGCCTTACAATGAAGACATCACCTGTCCTGACATCTTCCGCTTTTACTTCGATCTCCCTGCCGTCCCTTATAACGACAGCCGTCTTCGGTGCCATATCCATAAGATTTTTAAGTGCATTCGTCGTCTTCCCTTTCGAAAAAGACTCGAGCGTCTTTCCTACCGTTATGAGCGCGGGGATCATGGCAGCCGATTCAAAGTAGAGCTGATCATGATATAAGTTCATCGTGTTTCCTTCCATGCCCGTCATCTTCAAAAGGACATAAAGGCTCCAGCCGAAAGATACCGAAGAACCTAATGCCACGAGCGTATCCATATTGGGAGACAGATGCCTCAAAGCGCCGAAGCCGCTCCTGAAGAACTTGGAATTTATCATCATCACGCATATGGCAAGGAGCATCTGTATGATCGCAAGTGCAACATGGTTATGTTCAAGGAACTTCGGGATCGGTAATCCCAGCATATTTACTCCCATCGTGATATACATGAGGATAACGAGAAAACCCGCCGAAAAGATAAGACGCTTTATAAGTACCGGCGTCTCTTTATCTTCGAGCCTGTTTACGGAAGAAGGATCTTTAATGCCCTGAAGGGCAGCTCCGTATCCGAGATCGGTAACGGCCTTGATGACATCCTTACTGTCAGCAGTACCCTCGACCCCCATGGAGTTCGTAAGAAGACTCACGGAGCACGAAGTCACTCCGTCTACTCCGGATACTGCCTTCTCGATCCTTGCCTGACAAGCGGCACAGCTCATTCCCGTTACGTCATACTTCTGCATATCACTTCATTAGCCTTAAGAGAACCTTTGTAAGTTCGTCTATAGCTTCGTCCTTTCCTTCTCTGATGTCATTAGCAACACATGTCCTTATGTGACACGCAAGGAGTTCTTTGTTAAAACTGTTGAGAGCAGATGTTACGGCCGATATCTGAATTAAGATGTCCGGACAATAGGCATCGTTCTCGATCATGTTCTCAATACCTCTGATCTGCCCTTCGGCTCTCTTGAGCCTGTTTAAGAGCATCTCTTTTTCTTCAGGTGATCGGAGCTTTTTCCTGTTGCCGCACATCGGACATCCGTCTGTCATATCTGTCCCTCCTCATATACCCCCATGGGGTATTCTGAGATGATGATACAACCGTTTTACCGACTTGTCAATTTATCTGAATGCCATGGTGACTCTCATATTGCCGCCGAAGTCCCTAAAACTCACCGGATCCTTAAGCCCCGCGGAAGAAAAGATCCCTCGGACGAGTTCCGCCTGATCATATCCGTGCTCCACTATAACGGCTCCGCCTTCGTTTATATCTTCCGATAAATCCGCGATCCTTCGATAGAACATAAGTCCGTCCTCGCTTATTCCGAACAGTGCAGCAGAAGGTTCGTGATCCGTAACGGATAGAGGAAGTTCCCTCATGTCCTTCGAATTGATATACGGCGGATTCGAGATGATATAATCAGGGCTTTCCGGGAAAGAGAAATCATCCAGGATATCTGCTTCTACTATCTCATACCGGTCACGGTCAAGCGCCTCACCCAGGTTCTTCTTTGTATATTTCAAAGCTTCTTCAAACTTATCGACCAGATAGATCTTAGGAGTGATCCCTGCTTTATAAAGCTCATTTCCGAGCGAGATCCCGACACATCCTGTTCCCGTGCAAAGATCCCATATGACGGGTTTCTTGTTACCTCCGGAAAGGATCGTTTCAAGAGCCTTCGATACGAGTATCTCGGTATCGGGTCTCGGTATCAGGACGCCCTCTCCTACCTCATAGACCTCGTTATAAAAATATGCCCTCCCCAGGATATAGGATACGGGTTCGTTTTCCTTGAGACGCTCTATCAAAGGATCGGTCAATGTCCTGTCGATATCATCGGAGATCCTGAGCATGAGTTCGGAAGGAGAACTGCCGATAACATCCGATATGATCTCCGTAATTTCAAAACGGGCATCAGAAATGCCCGCTTCTTCCAATTCTCTTTCATAAGTCCTGATAAGATCACCAATTGTCATCGTTATCATTCTCCGGAATGACTGCCTGCATGGCCGCTATGGCAACTTCACAGATCTTGGCGTCAGGTTCCTTCGTGGTAAACCTCTGAAGCCAGAGTCCCGGCTTAACGAGGATCTTACAGATGCCCTTCTCGCAGTGGCGTCCCACAAATCTCAGTATCTCATAGGAGATGCCGCAGATCACAGGGATCAGGACTATTCGAAGACCTATATTGATCAGCATGTTGTTGTCACCGATAAATACGCTCGCGATCGTATAGATGAGTATCGATATCATGAGAACAATAAACATGAAAGCAGTTCCGCAGCGCGGATGAAATCTCGACTGTTTCATGATGTTTTCAACCGTAAGAGCTTCTCTTGCCTCGTAACAGGCGATCGTCTTATGTTCTGCCCCGTGATACTGCCAAACACGCTTGATATCGGGGAGCTTCGATACAAATACAAGATACAGAAGGAAGATTATGATCCTTAAGACACCCTCGATGCAGTTACGGACGAGCTGGACCCACAGAGCATCTACGGCATTCTCGTCAAAGAAGAACTTCGTTACAAGATCCACAATAAGTCTCGGTAAAAGGATAAAAAGGCCAACGCTTATCACGAGTCCGAAGATTGCGGAGATCGTGAGCATCACGTTTCTGTGCCTTCCGAGGAACGAGTCGAGCTTACTTTCCTTCTTCTCGCCTTCACCCTCGTCTTCTTTGCCCTGTTCGGAGATATCGGCGGACTTCATGGTCGCATCCGTTCCCGTAATGAGCATCTTATAGAACTTGATGCAGCCTCTGACAAAAGGCACCTTCTCAAAATAAGATACCCTGTCACTTTGCTTCATCTCTTCGATATATATGGAACCGTCGCCTTTTCTGACAGCGATCGCAGTCCTTTTGGGTCCGCACATCATGATTCCTTCGATCAGGGCCTGACCTCCGATCGTAGTCCGCTTTACTTCTTTCTTTGCGGTCTTTTCATCCGGCTTTGTCTCAACTGTAACGGTCTGTTCCGATACGTTATCTTCTACAGTCGCTATAGCTTCTTCGTCTTTTACTTCCGCGATGATATCGGTCATGACCTGCTCGTTGTTTTCTGTATTTTCAGACATATCTTTCTCCAAATCACTAGATCATTACTCCTCATTATAGCATTACAAATTCATTTTTTGGAGCAACTCTGATAAGATTTAAGAAAAGCAAGGAAGGGATATACCATGAAAGACAAACTGCTCGATAATCTCAAAAACAGTTACAGTCCATATTCAGATTTCAAGGTAAGCGCAGCTGTCGTCATGAATGACGGGCGCGAGTTTTTCGGCGTCAATATCGAGAATGCTTCTTACGGGGCAACGATCTGTGCGGAACGCTGCGCCATATTTAAGGCCGTAAGCGAAGGCTATGGCAAGGGAGACTTTAAAGAGCTCCATCTTATGGTCGGTTCGGGCAAGATCGGAATGCCGTGCTTCATGTGCAGACAGGTCATAACCGAGTTTTTCGGGCAGGATAAAAAGATATTCTGCTACCAAACGGACGGGACATATGAGACTTATACTGTTTCCGAACTTTGTCCGAGACCTTTCGGGCCTGATGATCTTTGAGATCATGTCCGGTTGTCTTCCCCGGACGGCTAAAAAGTGATTATATCCGCGCAAAATAGTATAATCAGATCAGATCTTAACGGAGGTAAAGGGATATGAAGAAGGCCAATGTTCTATTTCTAGGTAATTCGGGTGTCGGAAAATCGACCCTTATCAACGCGATCATGAATGACGACGCCGCAGAGACCGGTATCGGTATCACGGGTACGACCAAGGAACTCAAGACATACGAGAATGACGAAGTTCCGTTCAGGATAATAGATACGATCGGTTTTGAGCCGACCAAGCTCTTTCAGAAGAACAAAGCCATTAACGAAGTCCAGAAGTGGTCCAAGGATGTCGCTTTGAGCAATATCGACGACACCTCCATCGATCTTATCTGCCTTTGTGTTGACGGAACGTCCAGTAAGCTCTTTGCCAAGACCATAGATGATTTTCTGAAGGCCATAAGCATCTGGAAGACCGTTCCCGTCATAGTCATAATCACCAAATCCTACTCATTTTACGACCGTGAAGCTAACAGGAAGATGGTCAACGATGCTTTCGCGGGAAAGACATGTAACCTCAAGGGCATCTTTACCGTCGTCGCCCAGCCTTATGTAATAAGCGACGAGATCGTGGTCCCGCCTGAAGGCATCACCGAGCTCATAAGTGCGATCAATGAGCTTCTTCCTGAGGGTATCCAGGCTTCAAAAAAGGATATAAACACCTATAACCTTAATCGAAAAAGAGTCCTCGCACACGGCGCTACGGCTACTTTTACGGGAATCGGCGTCGCGATCGGAGCTATCCCTATCCCGTTTCCTGATGCGGCTTTGCTCATCCCTACAGAAACAGCCGAGATCAATCTCCTTGCCAAGATCTACGGCATAAAGCAGGACGAGAAATCCAAGATGTTCTTTAATTCGATAGTCGAAGTCGGAACAGTCAGTGCAGTAGCAAGAGGGGTGATCACGGCGCTCAAGGCTATCCCTGCGATAAACATCGCTGTCAGCGTTCTTAATGCAGTAATAGCGGGAGTTTTCGTCGCCGCCATAGGTGAAGGAACGATCTATGCGTTCGAACAGATCTATCTCGGTCATAAGTCGATCGAAGATATCGACTGGGTCAAGCAGCTGATGGAGGGCAAGCTCAAGAACGGCACCGCCGAGAAGGTAACAAAGATCCTCGAATCCCTTCCTGAAAATGCCGGCAAGAACGATGTCATCAAGGCTATAGGAAAACTTTTCGGAGTAAAGGATTCCGATTATACCGACAAAAAAGATTGCCTCCGAACTGATCAGGGGCAATCCTTTCATTAAATATCTATCACCGTCATTCTGATATCAGTACGCATATCTCGGAGACCAGGCCGTCTTTTACGGTGATCTGAATTCCCCTGTATCCGCTTACTGTATCCTTGGCGTTAGTGATCTCATCTAACGAAAAAGTCCTGTCATCTGTGTCAGAATATACCGAGATCACATCCGAGAACTCCAGATGGATCTGATACTCATAAGGGAATAGGACCGGCACATCGTTCATATCGAACATATGAAATCCGTCTGATCCCTTTTTCAGATAAAAGCCGTCGATCTGATCATTATTGATGTCTTCGTCGTAAGACAGATATCCTTTACAGTAAGTATTCACATCCGAAACATTGAGGTCATTTTCAAAGCAGCAATCCTCTATGGTCAGGAAATATGAATCATTCATGTATTCAATATCTCTCTCGTCAAAGGAAACATATTCATAGATATCGGAAGTAAATCCTTTTTTGTCCTCATCAAAGACCAATTCGGGAATAAAATATCTGCCGTCTCTTACGACACCTTCCTCATGTTCATCGGCACATTTTGAATACGCTCTCGGTTCGCTATAAGGTCCGGTATAGGAGGAAGTCGTCGTATCCGATGGTTCATCTGAAACACTTGTCTCTTCCGTCCATTGGGTCGATACGGGTCTTTTTTCAGCTTTTACCCCGGAACACCCCGCCAATACTGTCATTATCAAAACAAGAGCAACCGAAATCCGTTTTTTCATTTCCGCTTTTCCCTCCGAAATATGTCTTACCCTATATATCACCAGAAAGAGAAGTTTGGTTTCAAAAAAAAGACTGCCTTGTGAGCAGTCTTTAATGAATGTCGCTGATAAATTAAGCTTTACCCATTCTCTTGTTGAACTTATCAACACGTCCGCCTGTATCAACAAGCTTCTGCTTACCTGTGTAGAACGGGTGGCACTTAGAGCAGATATCAACACGGAGCTCAGGCTTCGTGGAAAGAGTCTCGAATGTCTCACCGCAAGCACACTTAACAGTTACAAGCTGTGTCTTAGGATGAATTCCATCTTTCATTTTGTTCTCACCTCTCATCAAATGCATGGTGCGTAACTTCCGAAAGCCACGTATACCATACCGGATTTTGTAGTAACTTTGGTATATTACTTTATTAGAATGCTCTTGTCAATACATCAGCCGTCAACGGAGAAAGACTTTTTTACCGATAAGACAAAAGAATTATTATTCGTAGTCTTAAGCATAAAGTTGATCACCGCATCAGTCGCCGTAGTCGTATCGACATCCGCAAGTTTCTTACGGAGCAGTATCATCGCTTCGAGTTCCTCAGGAGTAAGAAGGAGATCCTCTCTTCTCGTACCTGACTTATCGACTGCGATAGCAGGGAATACACGGCGGTCCGCAAGTTTTCTGTCAAGTGTGATCTCCATATTACCCGTACCCTTGAACTCCTCGAAGATTACTTCGTCCATACGGGAACCCGTCTCGATAAGAGCCGTGGCTATAATAGTGAGGCTTCCGCCGTTCTCTATATTTCTGGCCGCACCGAAGAATCTCTTAGGTCCGTATAACGATCCCGGATCAAGACCACCCGACAAAGTACGTCCTGTAGGATTGATCGTAAGGTTATATGCACGTGCAAGTCTTGTCATCGAGTCAAGAAGGATTACAACATCCTCACCGAGCTCAACAAGTCTCATAGCTCTTTCCAAAACAAGTTCCGTTACTCTGACGTGGTTTTCAGGCCTCTTATCGAATGTGGAATAAACGACTTCGCCCTTTACCGATCTTTGCATATCCGTAACTTCCTCGGGACGCTCGTCGATAAGAAGAACGATAAGCTTGCAGTCGGGATTGTTTGCCGTGATGGCATTTGCGATCTTCTGTAAGAGGATCGTCTTACCTGCCTTCGGGGGAGATGCTACCATACCTCTTTGTCCCTTACCGATAGGCGAGAAAAGATCGATTATCCTCGTTGATATATCATTGATCTTCGAGTTACCGAAAGCAGTCTCGAGTTTAAGCTTCTGATTAGGATAGATGGCTGTCAAAGACTCAAATCTCTTACGTTTACGGATGATATCAAGGTCTGTGTCCTCGTTTAATTCGATACCGTTAACGGAAAGGACCCTCTTAAGAGGCGCATACTTATCCTTACCCCTCGGAGATACGGCCAGACCCTTGATGTAGTCGCCTCTCCTAAGTCCGAGTCGTCTTATGAGCTGACCCTGGACGAATGCATCGTCCTCACCCGGAAGGTAATTATTCCTGTGAACGAATCCGTTGAAATCTCCCTTGTCGCTGTTGCCGATCGAGAGAACACCTTCAACTTCGATATACTGAGGTTCCTGAACCGCAGCAACTTCAGGCTTATTTTCAGCCTGTTCCTGTTCTGAAGGAGTAACTTCGGTAACAACGACCGTTCCGTCCTCCTTGGAAGGGCCAAAAGACAATGTCCTCTTCTTGCCCTTTGTACGCTTGGTATTCTTATTCTCAGGTTCCTTTTCAGGCTCGGCCTTTTCTTCCTTGACTTCTTCGGAAGCAGGTTCTGAAGGAACATCGGAAGATTCCTTATCCTCGGTCTTCTTCTTTTTGCCGGAAGACTTTTTCTTGGAAGATTTTTCAGTCTTTTCAGACTTTTCAGTTTTTTCAGCCTCTTCGGTCTTATCGGCCTTTTCCTCTTTGTCAGTCTTCTTGGAAGATCTCTTATTTGTCTTTTTGGCGGAAGTCTTTTCTTCTTTTTTTACTTCTTCCTTAACTTCTTCTGCAGTCTGAACCGCAGTTTCTTCAGAAGTTGCTTTTGCCTCTTCTGTCTTTTCAGAAGCGGATTTGGAAGAACGTGTCTTCTTGGGTTTCTTAGCAGGAGCTTCTTCTTTTTTTGTCTCCTCATCTGCTACTTTTTCCTTGGCAGCTTCCTTATCCTTTTTTGTCTTGGAAGAAGCGGAAGTCTTCTTGGAAGCAGCCTTCTTAGCCGACTTCTTTTCCGGCTTCTGCGGTTCTTCTTCGTTAGCGATAAGAGAGATAAGTTGATTTGATTCCATTGATTGTGCTTTTTCTCTGTCAACAAGATTAAAAGCAACGGCGATCTCGATCAGGTCTTCAAAAGATTTCTGCTCTAAAGCTTCTCTTTCTGTCATAGATAATCCTCAGTCATAATATGAGCTAATGTGTATACAAGTCTTAAATTGTTTGGGAAATTTAAAATCTTATTAACTTGTGACGATTGTAACACTAAAAGAAGTATTGTGCAACAATCAATATCAGCGGCTAAGATGATACACCCTGCCCCTGAAATCATCGTCTAGCTTGGAACCGAATTCTTCTTTTATCTTATATCCCTCGATCATTTCATCCAAAGTCGGATTTTTCCCGTTCTCAAAAGTATGAACGACAAGAAGCGCTTCGTTATGAAGGACCCTTAATACAGCCTGATATCCCTCAGGCTTTGAATAGTCCTTAACATTTGTCTTTATGGCCGTTGTCTTTCCATCCCTTATGATATGTTTGACATGGTCATAAAAAGATATCGCTTCTTTCACCTTATCCCATTTCTCGGAAGTGAGATCAAATATGTCTCCTGACAGGCAAAGTCTTCCGAGGAAAGCTGATGACAGGGTATAACATATCCTGTCCATATCGTCTTCTTTTCTTAACACAGCCCAGATCTGACTCTGCCTCGGCTGGATCAGTCTGTGAAGATTAGCTGCGATAAGAGGTATCGACTTACATTCGTGAGCATCGGAAAAACTCGCCTGGTAGCACAGTTCCATCATCAAAGGTTCGAGCCTGTGTCCGCCGCTCGCGCAATTCTCGATCCTTAAGCCGTGGTAAGCCCAGGATCTCTCCATATCAAGTTCAGTCAGTTCCTGGGAAAGGAGTTTTCCTTCGGCACTCCAGAAAGAACAAGCGCGGTGCATCTTATCCGCATTTATCTCCTTTAACGCAAAGCTCGACAGAAGTTCAAGTACGAGATCTTCATTACCTTCGTTTGAGGCGATCGTCTTACACTCGAAAACATCACCTTTACGCCCGTGTATGCAGTTTACCTTAAGTCCCGCCGGAGATGAAAAGACCGTCCTGTTATCATCTTCAGATAATATCTCAGATTCCCTGACCGAACTGCTGCCCGCAAGGGTCATGCCGTTGCCGTATCCTTCGTTATATATATCTCCGCGTAATCTGTATTCGGCGTAGAACTTCGTATTTATCCTCCGGAAATGCTTTTCTATCAAAAACCAGTTGCCGCAGTACAACTGGTCATATTCATTCTCATCTATCTGTTATATATTGATAAACATCTATATTACTGATCACCGAGTGCGGCGAACTTATCCATCATATCGAGTGCCTTACCTGTTCCGATAGCTACGCAGGAGATAGCATCCTGTGCGATATATACGTCGATACCGATCTTGGTGGCGAGCATTCTGTCGAGACCGTAAAGGAGCGCTCCTCCGCCCGTCATTACGATACCTCTCTGTGAGATATCCGCCATAAGTTCCGGAGGTGTCTTCTCCAAAACTACGTGAACAGCTTCAAAGATGGCTGATACAGGCTCTTCAAGTGCTTCGAGCATCTCTGTGGAAGATACCGTAACAGTTGAAGGAAGACCCGTGATGAGATTTCTTCCTCTTACATCGAGAGTGAGCTCCTCATCTCTAGGATATGCGCAGCCGATCTGGATCTTGAGCATCTCGGCCGTCTTGTCACCGATGAGGATGTTATGCTTACGTCTTACGTGCTTGATGATGGCCTCGTCGAACTTATCGCC
>JAILNZ010000049.1 GCA_024691135.1 Clostridiales bacterium | reverse complement strand
TATACTCCCTGACCGCATCGCAGATCACGGAAGCCTTGACGTCTTTTCCGAGGTCGATGACCTCAAAGCCGTAGCTCTGGAGCACGACCTTGACGATGTTCTTGCCGATGTCGTGAACGTCAGCCTCAACCGTCGCGATAACGATCGGTCCCTTCGTAGAAGACGAATCAGTCTTGATATTCTTTCTTATCTCATCAAAAACGAGCTTCGCCGTTTCAGCGGAGACCATAAGCTGCGGCAGGAAGATCTTGCCCTTATCATAGTCGTTTCCGACCTTGTCCAAAGCAGGGATAAGTGAATCGGATACGATCTCCAAAGGCGTCTTATCATGCTTAGAAGCTTCATCCACAGCCTTATGTTTCTGACCTTTAACGATGGCATCAAACAAAGGATCACCTGAGGCTTCCTCCGTTTTCCCAGCATCGCCCTCAGCCGGTTTATCAGCCGCAGCGGAAGTAGCTGCGACGGTCACATCATTAGCATGTCTCTCGATATAATCTGTAGCATTCTCATCCTTTGCATTAAGGACTTCAAACGCATCAATGGCACTCATGAGTTCCCTGTCGAACGGATTTAGGATAGGAAGCTTCAATCCTGCGAGCATCGCCATAACGATGAAAGTTCTGTTAATGAGTGGTCTATTCGGAAGACCGAATGACACGTTACTTAATCCAAGACAGGTGGAGCAGCCGAGACGGTCCGTCACGTACTTAACGCACTTTACTGTCTCCATAACTTCCTTCTGCTGCGCACTTGCCGTAAGTACCAGACTGTCGATTATGATCCTTTCCTTGCGGATGCCGTACTTTGCCGCCTCGTTAACGATATTCTCGGCGATCTTAAAACGCTCCTCCGCCGTCGGAGGGATACCTTCCTCATTGATACAAAGACCGATCAACACGCCGCCGTATTTGGCTGCGATCGGGAAGACACTGTCCATGATCTCCTTTTTGCCGTTGACCGAGTTGATAAGAGGGATACCGTTATAGATCCTGCAGGCATTTTCAAGAGCCTTCGGATCCGTACTGTCTATCTGAAGCGGAACATCGATGACTTCCTGGAGCTGCTTTACAAGACTCACCATTACGGCTTCCTCATCGATATTCGGAATGCCCACGTTGACATCGAGAACGTCGGCGCCCTTCTCGACCTGCTTAACGCCCTCGTCGACGATATCATACAATCTTCCCTCAAGGATCGCCGCCTTCATCTTCGGCTTACCCGTCGGATTAAGTCTCTCTCCGCAGCGGACCACCCTGTTACCGATCTCGACCATGACGCCGGTTCCCGTAACAAGAGTCCTTACGGGCTTCGGATCGAACTTGAATTCGTGCCTTATGGATTCCTCTATGCTCTTTTTTATGTGATCCGGCGTCGTTCCACAGCATCCGCCGAATCCCGATATGCCGAGTTCCATCATCTCGCCGATATAAAGAGCATATTCATCTGCGTCTATATCATAATATGTATTCTCGCCGTCAAACTTCGGAAGTCCCGCATTAGGCTGGACCAGAAGCGGAATGGATGCCACATCGGTGATCCTTTTAACGATAGGGATGAGTTCCTTAGGTCCCAGGGAACAGTTGATACCGAGCATGTCTACTCCGAGCGCCTCAAGAGTTGCGACCATCTGTTCGGGAGAAGCGCCTGTCAACGTCTTGCCGTTGTCACTGAATGATACGGAAGCGATCAAAGGAAGGTCGGAATTCTCCTTAACTGCCAGGATAGCCGCCTTGAGTTCATAAAGATCGGTCATGGTCTCGGCGATAAAACCGTCGACCTTGCCGTCTGCGATCCTTACCTGCTCGGCAAAGACTTCATATGCATCTTCAAAAGGGAGATCTCCCAGAGGTTCCAGGAGCTTGCCGCACGGTCCGATATCGTAGAAACAGGACTTATCCTCGCGGCCGCCGATCGCCTCCCTGGCGTTCCTGATGGCGCCTTCGATGAGTTCCTTCATATCAAGGCCCTTATCAGTCGTATGGAATCTGTCACATCCGAAAGTATTGCAGGTTATGATCTCTGAACCTGCCTCCAGGTATTCCCTGTGTATCCTCTGAACCGTCTCAGGTTCGATGGTATTCATCTCGATACTCTGAACGCCCGTCTTGATACCATACTTCTGGAGCATGGTTCCAAAACCGCCGTCAAATACTATGAACTCCTTACCAAACCGGTCTTTTATGTTCATTCGCGAAAACTCCTTATATCTATTAACCTAATTATCCTATCATATTTGAAAGTGGCGGTATATACGCCGAACATCAAGCAGAAAATGTTCATGCCTTGAATCCGATCAATCCCGTCATCGATTTAAAAGGATGCATCATGTTACAGGCATCAAGTTCAATTCCGATCTTGCTGATCTCGGGGATCAGATCAAAGATCTGGCGCTGCATCGTCAAAGGCACGTCACCATAGCCCGGCGCGTACCGGAACGTCTCTTCCTTCAGATCGAGCTTTTTTTGATATTCGTCGGTCACGACCTCGATAAGACTGTTGGCACAGGCATCCAGGAGCACCATCCTTGAAGGCTCGGTATCCTTATACCTTGATATACGCTTATCGACCGCCACACCCAGTGTCGAAACAAGGATACATAGACAATCGCTTCCTTTTCGCGAAAAAAGACCGTAAGTGGACTTATAGTCCAGATTAAGATCAGCATCGACATAGTAGCGGGAACCGTCAAAATGAAGCGGATAAAAACGATGGAGGAACTGAGGCCTTGCGACCTTCTTTATCTCCTCCATTGCAGATCCGACCATAAGGAGCTGCTCCTCATCCGGAGTCTCCTTAAGACCGAGATATTTTAAAGCTAATCCGATCCCGTCGTTCAAATCATCTTCTCCGTGAGCTTAAGGCCTCCGATAACGTGGAAGTGGATATGCTTAACTGTCTGTCCGCCGAATTCACGGCAGTTATTGATGACCCTGAAACCTTCACCGAGGTTATTGATCTCTGCCACCTTGGATACAGCACGGGAAACATCTCCCAATACCTTATCCGCTTCATCAGAAGATGCAAGATCGATGATGTCCTCATAATGCTTCTTCGGAACCACAAGAACATGGACCGGAGCTACCGGATTGATATCGTTAAAGCAGTAAACGTTCTCATCCTCGTAAACTGCCGTTGAAGGTATCTTCTTATCGATGATGTCACAAAATAAGCACATATAAATAATCTCCTTTTTGTTTATATCTGATCATCCCAAATAATATAACACACTATGAAGTGCATTATCCATAAAAAGAGTTCCTATCAAAGATTTCAGGACTGACAAAAAAATCCCTGCGGGATCATTCCCGCAAGGACTTCTGTATCATTTCTTTCCCGAAAAGATCATCCGAGCTGTTCGGTGATGACTCTTTCAGCAGTTTCAAGGGCATCTTTTATCTTAGTTACGTCCTTGCCGCCTGCCTGAGCCATATCAGGGCGTCCGCCGCCTCCGCCGCCGCAAGCCTTAGCTGCCTCACGGATAATGTTACCGGAATGTATTCCGGCTTTGACCGCATCCTGAGTAGCCATTGCTACGAACAATACCTTGTCACCGTTAACTGCAGAAAGGAAGACAACACCTGAACCGATATTATCCCTGATCTTATCGGACAGTTCACGGAGAGCAGATGCGTCATCACACTCAACCTGCGATATGACAGCCTTGAGGCCCTTGATATCCTTTGCTTCGGATATAGCCTTGCCTGCCTGATCTCCGGATGCTTTCCTGCTGATCTCCTTAAGTTCCTTCTCAAGTGACTTGATATTGGCAACATTCTGTTCGGCTTTCTTAACGATCTGATCCTTGTTGACCTTGAGGACAGAAGCGATCTCCGAGATCGTCTTCCTGTCTTCCTTGGATGCCTCATAGCATGCAAGACCCGTAATAGCTTCGATCCTTCGTATGCCGGCAGCTACACCGGACTCGGATACGATCCTGAACTGTCCTGCCTGTCCGCTGCTTCTGAGATGCGTACCGCCGCAGAATTCCATCGAATAAGGAGCATCGATGTCACCTACTGTAACGACTCGTACTTCTTCACCGTATTTCTCACCGAACAGAGCCATTGCTCCGAGCTTTTTGGCCTCATCGAGCTTCATGACGCGGGTGATAACAGGAAGGTCTTCCAGGATGATCTCGTTAACCTTCTTCTCAACGATATCAAGTTCCTCTGCAGTCATAGCCTGCGGATGCGTAAAGTCGAATCTCAATCTGTCGCTTGCAACATAAGAACCGGACTGCTCAACGTGATCTCCGAGAACCTCCTGAAGAGCCTTCTGGAGGATATGAGTAGCCGTATGGTTCCTTGCTATGGACAATCTGTTCTTCTTATCAACTTCTATGCTCACGGTCGAACCGCTGTTCAAAGTACCCTTTGTAACCTTGAGAGTATGGAGGTACTTGCCTGCAGCATCCTTATCAACTGAGATAACCTCAGCTTCAAAACCGTCAGCTATGATCTTACCTTCATCGTGGATCTGACCACCCATCGTAGCATAAAGAACTGTCTTATCACAGACTGCGATGATGTCATCACCTTCGGAAGCACCGGAAGAAACCTTCATTGAACCGTCTTCATCGGCCTTAAGGATGTAGATGACCTTTGCTTCACACTTGAGGTTATCGTAACCGTCATAAACAGTAGCATTGGAATCCTTGGCTACTTCATCCGGGATCTCGTTAACGCTCAAAGAGAGGTCAGCCTTTGCCTTGGTAGCAGCTCTTGCTGTTTCCTTCTGCTTTTCCATGGCTGCCTTGAAGCCTTCCTCATCAACCTTGAGGCCTTCTTCTTCAGCCATCTCAACAGTAAGTTCTATCGGGAAACCGAAAGTATCGTAAAGATAGAATGCGGAATCACCGTCGATCTCCTTGGAGCCTGCCTTGTTCTTGTCATCAAGGATCTTCTTAAATTCCTTCATGCCGTTTTCGAGGGTGCTCTCAAATCTGGCGATCTCCTTATCGAGCTCGTTCAAGATGAACTCGCGGTTCTTAGTAAGGAGCGGATAGCTGTCATCATAGACCTTGTCGATATAGATCTTTGCAAGACCCAGGATATGATCCTTGTTCATGCCGAGTGTCCTTACATGTCTTACGGCACGCCTGATGAGACGTCTTAATACGTAGCCTGCTCCGGCATTGGAAGGAACCAGCTTAGCCGCATCACCAATGAGCATAACGCTCGTACGGATATGATCCGCAAGGACTCTCATCGACTTGGTAAGCTTCTCATCCGAACCGTACTTTACACCCGAAGCATCTTCGATATAGCTTATTGCCTCTGAGAACAGGTCAGTCTTATATACGTCCTTCGTTCCGTTAAGGAATGCAAGGATCCTCTCAAGACCCCAGCCCGTATCAACATTCTTCTGCTTAAGAGGTGTAAGGTGTCCGTCCTGATGCTTCTCATACTGCATGAAAACATCATTACCGATCTCGGTATATTTGCCGCAGTCACATCCCGGACCGCAGTTCGGACCGCAGTCAGGGATGTCAGCGATATAGAACATCTCGCTGTCAGGGCCGCATGGACCGTACTCAAGTCCCCACCAGTTGTCATCTGCACCGAGATAATAGATATTCTCCTTCTTGAAGCCGGAAGCTATACGGAACTGAGCGCCTTCTTCGTCTCTCGGGGCATTCTCGTCTCCCGCGAATACCGTAGCGGCAAGATGGTCATTATCAAATCCAAATACATCCGTAAGAAGCTCATAGCTCCACTTGCATCTGTCTTCCTTGAAGTAGTCTCCAAGGCTCCAGCTGCCCATCATCTCAAAGAAAGTAACGTGGCTCTTGTCACCTACGGAATCGATATCGTTTGTACGGACACATCCCTGGACGTTACAAAGCCTTGTTCCCAAAGGGTGCTTCTCGCCGAGAAGATACGGCATCAGAGGCTGCATTCCCGCAACATTGAACAAGACACCGGTCGATCCGTCAGATACCAGTGATACGGCTCCGACATCTACATGACCTCTCTGTAAATAGAAATCCTTCCAGGTCTTCCTAAGCTCTTTTGAAGTAAATTGTCTCATCGGTGAAACTCCTTAATAATATTAACAAGAAACGATTATAAACCGAAAGAAAAAAGATTTCAATTGACTAATCCCTGTCTTTGAAACAGACGTTGTTTCTTGCTCTGTCAAGGAATGCTTCATAGGCTTTGGAGAAGCTGCTGTCGCCCTCTATCGTGATCCTGATGCCTTCGGAAGAAGGTTCGCCGTTCTCCGAAAAAGACGTAAGATTGGTAAGGAGAGCGAAAAATCTCGCCGACGGACTGACCTCGATAAAGAAAGTGAGCTTACCTTTGGCCCAGTTGTCGTTTATCATGCCCTTTACGGTGATCTCGCTCCTCAGGTAGTTAAAGACACGAAGGACAAGTTCCGGTTCACCTTCGACATTCATGCTCAGATTGACCGAATTACCGTCGGAATAAGCGTCTACCGAACCGCTTATCTTCTCCTTTACGTACTTCAGATCGCAATCGATAAAGTCGGATTTTCCCAGTACCTCGACCTTGGTCCCGATCCTGTCGATCCTGAACTGGCGAAGCGAAGACCTTAGTGCCGATGCTTCATTTGCTCCGTCAAAAGCTTCGGCATAGCGGACATTGTCCACGGCGAACAGGTAGTACTTATTCTCTTCCCAGTAGAGGGCCAGAGGAGATATCGTCCTGTCCTTCTCGATACAGTTGGCAGGGTCTTTTTCAGTAAGCTTATATCCGTATTTGATCTTAAGAGCTGTCTTTTCCTTTATGGCTCTCCTGATGGAATTCATGAGAGATACGAATGCCCTCGTCGGCTTTTGCCTCTCACATGCGATAAAGGAGACATACTCGTCATTGTCGAAATACGACGGCCACTGCTTCTTGATCTTCTCGGCGATCTTCTCGTCGACTATAGGAGTAGCATTAACGGCGTCAAGGAGAAGATGTACTTCGTCCATAGTGAACTCGCCGGGACCGACATTCCTGATGTAGGAATTCTTACCTCTCAGTTCGATCCAGTCCTTAGTCTGACCGTTCATGAGGCGCTTATAGTCATTGATCGCGGCTATGTCCGAATAGACGGACTTACGCTCGAAATCGTCACCAAACAAATCTTTCAGATATTGTCTTAAGTATTCGACGGTTACCGAGCCGTTCCTCTCATCGCTTGATACTTTCCTTAAGAAATAATCGTAGATCGCAATGGTCTTGTGCTTGGAATACTGTTTACCTGCCATAATGTCGCTCCTCGTTCCGGATGATGTCTCTCGTCCTATTAAACGTACAACATTATGATACTAATAATCGCCCGATTTGGCAAAAGGATCACGCCCCGGCTTCCACGTTCTTCCTCTGCGTCGTCTTGATCGAAGCTCCGAACATTCTGTGGATCTTCTCTCCGTCCTCCAGGAGCTTGTCAATGTTATTGATCTTGCACCCTGAAGCCTTCATGAGCTTCAATAACTCAAACGTCTTGCCTGAGGAAAAGTAACCCTCCTCAAGATGCCTTATGAATCTGTCACGGCTTAAGGCAGATTTTGCGGAACTCGCGGCAAAGCTCGTCCTGCAGCCTGCTATGACAAGTTCTCCGGTAAGGGTATTCCCGGTATTCTCCTGATCATTTACGATGCTGCCTAAGATATCGACGGCAAACTGGAACGATAAGGACTTCAGATCGTTTTCCATGATAAAACACCTCCGTTACGTTTTTGTGCTTAAACAGTAGCATGTTTGAAAGAGGTTTTTTTCGACAAAGAAAACAAAGAACGACAATTGCCCTCAAATATCTTTACAAGGCTTTCCCGAACATGAGCAAATAGGCTTTGAAAAGACAGGTCTTCCGTGCTATTATGTTTCTCGTATTATTATTAAAGAGGGTAGTTATGAAAGTCTTTGACAACATCGCACTTGCCGCAGCGCAGATAATGATCCCCGTTGAAGGCACGGATCTTAAAAAGTGGGCGGTAATCGCCTGTGACCAGTACACAAGTGAACCTGATTACTGGAAGAAAGTAGAGGAGAATGTCGGAGATAGCCCTTCCGCTTTGAGGCTTATTCTCCCGGAAGTCTATCTCGGAACCGAAAATGAGCAGCAGATCTCGGAGAGGCTCAGAAATATCTCCGGGACAGCAGAAGAATATATTAAAAACGGTGTCTGGAAGACACTCGGTGAAGGTGTCATATTAGTCGACCGCAAGACGGATCTTCATCCTTCGAGAAAAGGACTTGTTGCGGCAGTTGATCTCGAACAGTACAGCTTCGAGCCCGGCAACAAGGAGAAGATACGTGCTACTGAAGGTACCGTATTGAGCAGGATACCTCCGAGGGTGCGTATCAGGGCAAATTCCCCGGTTGAACTTCCTCATGTCATGCTCCTTATCGACGACCCTGAAGATACGGTCATCGGACATGCAATAGACAGCCTTAAGGAAAAGAATTCCAAGCCGATATATGATACTGACCTTTTCGGAAAGTCGGGGCATGTTACGGGATACTTCGTAAATGCGCAGACGGATGTTTTCGATAAGGTGACGAATGCTCTTGCGGAGCTTCTTGACAGGAGCGAGGACGGAATGCTCTTTGCGGTAGGCGACGGAAATCATTCCCTCGCGTCAGCCAAGGCTCACTGGGACAATATCAAGGATGATCTTGACATAAAGGAAAGAGGCGACCATCCGGCAAGATTCGCGCTTGTCGAGATCGTCAATATACATGACGCGGGACTCGACTTCGAGCCTATCCACAGGGTCGTTTTCGAAAAGGACAGGGATGAACTTCTTTCCGAAGCCCTGGAATTCTTTAAGGACAACAAAGCGTCCGTCGGATCCGAAAAGATCAGCAGCGCTCAAAATATCGTATTCGTATCTGACAAAGGCGAAGACAAGGTCTTAAGGATCGAAGAGGCGCCTCATACATTAGCCGTAGGATCGATCCAGATGTTCCTTGATAAGATCGGAGCAGAAGTCGATTATATCCACGGCGAAGACTCGGTAAGGAGCCTGTCAAAAGGAAACGTCACGGGCATTCTCCTGCCTGAAGTCAGGAAGGATTCGTTCTTTGAGACGATAGCCAGGGAAGGTGTATTCCCGAGAAAGACTTTCTCCATGGGCGAGGCCTTCGAAAAGAGATTCTATCTCGAAGCAAAGATGATCAGATAACGGGAGATTGTGATGAGAAAATCTGTATGTATAATCGGCGCAGGCCTGTCAGGGCTGGTTTGCGGGATGAGACTGTCCCGTGCCGGTTTTGATGTGCAGATAATCGAAGAGCTCTCTTATCCCGGAGGACTTCTGGCATCAAGCCGTATAGGAAAGGAATATCTGGAACTTCTTCCCCACCACCTAAGGAAGACCGACAGGGCACTCCTGTCACTTACGAGGGATCTGGGTATCTATGAGGATATCACCTGGTTCGATTCTTTCTGGCACGGACTTGCTTCAAGAAAGAAGCTCGGGTATTTTACAAACGGTTTTTCCGATCTCATCAACAGACTTATGCAGGAGATAATCGATAACGGCGGAACGATCTGTTATTCGACTACCGTTGCGGAGATAAGCAGCAACGGAACTCCGGACAATAAATACTGTACGAGCTGCGTCCTCAGTAATTCGAGCCGTGTCGACTTCACGAGCGACTACGTTATCTTTACGGGCTCGTGCAGATCATTCGTCAATTCGAGCTACGGACTTCCGATCAGCATCAATACAAAAGATCAGCTGATGAACATCACCTACCGCGCGGAATTCTGTCTCCTGATGGTGCTCAAGAGCAAATCATCGGATGTGTATTTCCAGAAGATAAACGACGGCAACCCTTTCTCGAGGATAGTCAATCATTCCAACTCCTTCGGACTTCGTTCCTACGGCGGAAATATCGTCTATCTCGTAGGTGACTGCTCCATCTCCGATCCTTTGTGGGTCGAGGATGATTCCAAGATCAAAGATATATATTTCGCAGCTTATAAGAAACTGTTCCCCCGTATCACCAAATCCGATATCAAGGCATGGAGACTTACAAAGATCAGATATGCCGTCTCAGAAAGATTCCCCGAGACAGATCTTACGGAGCCTGCTCCGAACGTCTTTATCTGCTCTTCCGCACTCGTCTCCACCAATACCTCTTCCCTTCCGGAAAACCGTATGGACGGAGTTGTCTCCCTTGCCAACAGGATTTGCGAAAAGATACTGAGCAATACAAATCAAAGTGAGGAAAATGAAAATGACGAAGATCAATGAACTTCGAGGAAAGTTCAACATACTTAAAGTGTTAGGGCTCTTATTCCCGCCTGTTTTCACCTTGATCTTTTCCCTGATCCTTATGCCGGTCAAGGATTCCCTTTTTGTGACGACATGGCATATAGCTCTGATGATCTTCGGTTTTTCGGTACTCCCTCTGACTTTGATGCTTTTCCGCAACTTTTCGAGCGGAGGATACTTCCTGTCCAAGACGATAGGCATACTTCTCATAAGCCTTCTGGTCTGGACCTTTACTTATCTGGGACTTTTCAGGTTCAACAGACTGTTCATAATAATCTTTATGCTCGCTGTTACGGCAGTGGGATTTCTTACGTCCGGGTTCCTGAAAAATACGGGTGAGATGCTTAAAAAAGAGGGCGTCATCAGGAACATGATCATAGAGGAACTCGTGTTCTCGTTCGTCTTCGTTCTCCTTTGCTTCTTCAAGGGAATGCATCCTGACATCAACGGTCAGGAAAAATATATGGACTACGGCTTTATCATGTCGATGTTAAGGTCCGACAAGCTTCCCGCCAATGACATGTGGCTGTCAGGTCTTAAGATCAACTATTACTACTACGGCCAGTTCATCTACGCGATGATCATAAAGCTCTTCGGATTCCCTCCGGAATACGGCTATACGCTCTCCATGTGCACCGCGATCGCTCTTCCGTTCGGCTCTGCTTTCACGGTAGGCACGATGCTCATAGATCTTTCCGAAAAGCACGGTTTTGCAGGTCATAAATACGCAAAATATATCTGCGGTCTTCTCGCAGGTCTCACGACGATCATCTTCGGTAATTCCCACTCGTTCTTCTACGATGAGGATTCCATCGGAAATGCTTTCATCAGATGGCTCGGAAATAAGGGCGTCAACGTCGGTAAGACGGATGCTTTCTTCTATCCGGAGAGCACGAGGTACATCGGTCATAATCCTAAGGTAGGTATCATTGACGAAGTTACGGGCAAAGTAATAAAACCTCATGATTTTACGATACATGAATTCCCGTTCTACTCTTTCCTTGTCGGAGACCTTCATGCCCATGTCATCTCCATGATGATAGTCCTGCTCATAATCGCCGTCTGCATAGCTCTTCTGTACAGCGTCAAAGGTCCGGGAAACGAAGAGAAGTTCCGTACTTCCATCTTCAGATTCCCTTCGAAAACCGGCGGCAGTATCTTAAATCCGGGAAACATCACGACCGGTAATCTCTTATACGAACTTAATATGCTGAAGTTCCCCGAACTGTTCGTGGCGGGCGTCCTTCTGGGACTTGCCCAGATGACCAATTACTGGGATTTCCTTATCTACTTCATCTTCTGCGCGATGGCTTTCCTTATCTTCAATACGGTAAGGTCCGGGGCCTTTGCCTATCCTACGGCATTTATATTCTTCGCGACGGATCTCGGACTTATCCTGTCCGTCTATATGCTCTTTGCGGATCATGTACTGCTCCACGTCTTCCTTCAGATCGTCGTCGCGGTACTGGGTTTTCTGTTCGTATATCTGTTCCCGTCAGCTCTTACGAGAACATCCCTGTGCCTCAATATCCTGTTCACGATCGCATATATCGTGGCATTGCCGTTCAATCTCAACTTCGATCTCATATCCAATTCGCTTGCCAAGGTCCAGCAGCGTTCTTCTTTATACCAGCTCGCGATCCTTTGGGGCACCCACGTTCTGATCTGCCTCATATTCATCGTATTCACCATAATATCGAAGAACTATGTTGCCACGAATAAGAAGGGCAGATCCAAGAAGGTCGAGCTTTTCGGGCAGCCTCCGGAAGGATATACGAATCCGGTATCAAAGTTCTTCGGCGAGAGGAACCTCTGCGACATATTCGTATGCGGAATGTCCATAACGGGATTTATGATGATCGTAGCTCCTGAGATATTCTACGTAAGAGATATCTATACCGGAGGATACCTGAGATCCAACACGATGTTCAAGTTTACCTTCGCGGGATTTATCCTCCTGTCACTTGCCGTCGCTTATATCGTCATCAGGCTCTTCTGGTTTGCCGGAAAAGATGGATCGTTCAGTTTCCCTGCATTCAGCATAGCGATCTTCTGCGCAGTCCTTCTTCTTGTTCCTGCACACTATACGATCCTTTCTCTCGAACAAAGATGCGGCAAGCTCGAGAAATCGAACTTCAAGACTCTTGACGGAACCGCATATATCGAGACTTATACGAGCCCTACTCTGGCTGATGTCGACTATTCGGAGGGCAACCTTAAATCAACATTCGAATGCATAAAATGGATGAACGAGAATATCGAAGGAACACCTGTCATATGCGAAGCATATGGTAATTCCTACTCGGATTACAACATAATATCCGCCTATACCGGCATACCTACCGTATTCGGATGGCAGACACACGAGCAGCTCTGGAGATTCCAGGGTATCGTCAACGAGGAGACCGATCTTCTCGAATCAGATCCGAATAATGACGTCTTCCAGAAATATATCACTCCTCGTCATAACGCGATCGATACGATCTACACCAGTTATGATTCGGCAGAAGTCTGGAACTACATAAACGAATACAACATCAACTATATAATCATAGGTCCTCTCGAAAAGGAGAGATATTCCTACTACGGCGAAGACTTCGAACTCGGAATGGGATTCAAGCCTTATTCACAGGTCGTCTATGACAAGGACGGAATAGCTGTCTACTGGGTACGGTAAATCACTCGATACTCTTAAGTGATTCTGCCATGTCTATCCTGTCGATCTTTCTTCTCATGACAAGGTCGACTATGATCGAGAACAAAAATACCGTCAGGATCGAATAGACATAGCTCAAAGGAAGGATTATGACCTTATAGGTCACTATGTCCATCTTTATCTGCGATATGACGAACGAGTGAAGTATAATGCCGAGCGGGACTCCGGCCAGGAATCCCAGGAAGACCAGTATGAAATTCTCCCTGAAGACATAGTTTCCCGTCTCACGCCTGTTAAAACCCAAAACCTTGAGAGTAGCGATCTCCCTGACTCTCTCCGTTATGTTGATGTTATTCAGGTTGAAAAGAACGATGAACGCCAGAAGCGCCGCACAGCTTATTACGAGGATAACGACATAATTGAGCTGCTTCATGGTCTCGCCGAAAGTCCTTCTTCCCTCTGCCATGACGTTCCACGACTTGACCTTGTCACTGTTACCGAGGAAAGATCCGTACTCATAAGACTTATCCTGCGGCACCTTGTAAAGCGCGCTGTTAGGCTCATAAGTCTTTCCGAAAACATCCTCATAGGTAGCGGCGTTCATGATAGCGTAATGATATATATAATTCTCGAAAACGTATCCTATCCTGACCGTTACCGTCTTTCCCTCATCACCGTATTCGAACGTTATATTATCTCCCGCCTTGAGCTTATTGGAACTAGCGAGCTTGGAACTGATCGCAACCTCACCGTCTGAAGGAAGAGAATAATCCTTGCCTTCAAAATGAGGCCTTACATATTCCGTAAAACTCTCATCGGATGAGACGAATAATTCAACGTCTCTTATGGCAGTCTTGCTGTTATGCTTGAGGCGTACGGTATTGATCAACACCTCATTCGAATCGACTCCGACAGAACTGTTAGCCTGTTCAAAAAGTTCCGTCATGTCTTTCTCACTCACATCATCATCAAAATTGACCGACACGTCATAAGTCATTATCTCGTCATACTGGAAGTTGACGAGATTATCGATCGAATCCTTAAGACCGAATCCCGTGATAACGAGCGCAGTACATCCCGCGATACCGATTATCATCATCCACATCCTCTTTTTGAACCTGAAGACATTTCTGGCAGAGACCTTATGAAGGAATCTTAATCTCTTCCATACAGGCTCTATCCTCTCAAGAAGGATCCTCTTACCCGATTGCGGAGCCTTGGGCCTCACAAGTTCTGCCGGTTCTTCCGTAAATTCCCCGAAGCAGGTAATTACCGTTACCCCGACGGAACAAAGGAGCGATACGATCATCGACAGAGTAAGGATCAGATAATCAGTCTTGAACGTTATCGGTGCAAATCCGTACATCATGTCGTAGACCTTCCAGATAACATAAGGGAACAGCTTCGTTCCCCCGAAGAAGCCTCCGAGACATCCGATCACGGAAGCAGATCCCGAGTAGATGACATACTTCATTACGATAGCGGATCTTTTATAACCCAGAGCTCTCATCGTGCCGATCTGGACTCTCTCATCAGCGACCATCCTCTGCATCGTCGTTGAGCAGACGAGAGCCGCGATGGCAAAGAAGAAAAGCGGGAACACCTCTGCCATACCGTCGACTATCTTTGCATCATTTTCGAAGCACACATAACCGACATTCGTATCACGCTTTAAAACGTAGATCTCCGGATCTTCCAGTTTGTCTATCTCATCCCTGGCATCCTGAAGTTCCTTCCAAGCGGTCTCCTTTTCCTCTTCGAATTCCGCCTTACCGTCCTCATATTCCTTAAGACCGTCCTCATATTCCTTGAGGCCGTCATCATATTTTTTCTTGGCATCCTCAAGAAGCGATTCACCCGTCTCAAGCTGCTTCAGGGCATCGTTGAACTGATCAAGGCCGTCATTATACTCTTTCACATATGATTCGTACTGCGCCTTCTGTTCCAGGAACGCGGAATAAGAGGCATTATACTGCTCCAATCCGTCACTATATTCCTTAAGTGAAGACTCGATCAAAGAGATATTAGAATCGATCTCATCGAGCTTTGCCTTGACCTCGGGATACTGAAGATCGATCGCAGCGATCGCTCCTTCTATCTGATCCAACCCTTCCTTTGTATAATCCGGTTCGCCTGCTTCCATCGCCGCCAGGTAAAGATCCCTTTGTCCGGACAGATCGCTCCTGGTATCCTCCATCTGCTTAATGGAAGCTTCCAAAGTCTCCTTTGCATCCTTTAAGACCGGAAGGTTGTCCCTTGCTTCCTGAAGCTTAAGATCAGCCTCGTCAAGTTCCTTTTTCTTCGCATCGAAAACATCCTGCGCATCACTTATCTTCTGCGCATTCGCATCAAGTTCAAGCCGTGCGGCATCGAGCTTCTCATCATATTCATCTACCTGCTTTTTGCCGTCTTCGACCTTCTTTTCCCCGTCCTCTATATCGGCCTTGGCATCATCAAGTTTCTTCTTCGCGTCATCGAGTTCCTTCTTAGCATCATCCAGTTCTTTCTGCGCTTCCGAGATCTTGTTGTTATATTCCGTAAGGCCGTCCTCATATTCCTTTTCGGCATCGTTCCTGAGCTCATCGAACCTGCCGATTACGACTGATTCGACATATGGCTTAAACGTCTTCTCATACGAATCAACGTTTTCCTCATACTCATCCGAATAGGATTCAAGATCACTGTCGAGCTTTACGAACAGTTCGCTATAGTATTCAAAGTCCAGTCCTTCCTCAGGAACATAGACAAAGAACGATACGGAGCCTCCTCCGACCTCGGTCGTGCCCTTCTGGAAATTGAGATAATAAGGAGATCTGACCCTTCCGACTATATCGTATTCTTCGTAAAGGAAACCTTCTTCCGAATCGACCACCAGCTTATCGCCCACATAAGACGAATCGCAGGCGTAGGCATCGATAACGATCTCATTGGGTTTAATGGGCATCCTTCCCTCGATTATGTCAAGTTCGTTGACGCCTGATGTCAGTGTGTGAAATCTTACGACATTCACGATGTCGTCTTTATCTGTATTGCCTTTTTTGAGCCGGCTTGCCAGAGTGTCGGAAAAGAAAGCACCTTCCGCAGCTCTGATGCCGTCCTGATCCTTTATCTTTTCTATATCCTCACGGGTAAATCCCACAGTCGATAATACCCTGTAGTCGAACAGCTGATACTTCTTTATATATCTGTCGCCTGTCAACATGAACGAAGGCATCGTGACCTTAAGCCCCGAGAAAAATCCCACGCCGAGTCCGATTATCGCAAGGATCGCAAGGTATCTTACAAGACTTCCTTTAATGCTTCGAAAAACGACTTTCCAGTAGCTTAAGTTCATAGCTTACCACTCGATATCATCAACCGGGACAGGATCGCTGTTTTTAACATTGCTTTCGACCATTCCGTTCTTAAGCCTTATGACCCTGTCTGCCATAGCAGTTAAAGCCGAATTGTGAGTGATTATTACGACCGTCATCTTCTTTTCGGAACAAAGGCTCTGAAGAAGGCGAAGTATCGCTTTTCCGGTCTGATAGTCAAGAGCTCCCGTAGGCTCGTCGCACAAAAGGAGCTTCGGGTTCTTGGCAACGGCTCTTGCTATCGCAACGCGCTGCTGCTCGCCTCCCGACAGTTGTGCGGGGAAGTTCTTCTTCCTGTCATTAAGGCCCACGTCATTCAGGATCTTTTCCGGATCCATCGGGTCTTTTACGAGCTGGGACGCCATCTCTATGTTTTCGATGGCGGTAAGGTTCGGGATGAGATTATAGAACTGGAATACGAAGCCCACGTCAAATCTCCTGTACAGAGCAAGATCCCTGTCATTTAGTGCGGAGATCTCGCGCCCGTCCAGATATACCGAGCCGCTCGTAAGCTTATCCATGCCGCCGAGGATATTAAGGAGCGTGGTCTTACCTGCGCCTGACTGGCCCAGGATGACACAGAGTTCACCTTCATCGATGTAGAAATCAGCCCCGTTAAGTGCATTGACTTCAACATCTCCCGTTCTGTATGTTTTCTTAACATCACGGAATTCGATATATGACATTACAGTTCGTCCCTTGCTATGACTTTGACGGGTCTTACGAGATAACCGTCAAAACTGATCTTCTTCTTGCTCTCGATATCAAGTATCAGTCTCGGACAGTTGTCAAAAGCATAATTACTGATCTTAACTCCGTCCGGAACATGGCAGTAAGCGAGCTTGTCACAAAGGTAGAATGCTTCTTCACCGATCGACTGCAAGGAATCCGGCAGATAGATATATTCGAGATCCTCGCAGCTGCAGAAAGCCCTGTCGCCGATCTTCTTTACGGAGTCAGGAAGGATTATGTTGCTCAACTGATCGCAGTTAAGAAGTCCCTCTTCGGCGATCGCGGTGATATTGGAGTTCTTGTCGAACCTGATCTCAAAGAAATCATTTACGCCTGTAGGCATCTTAAGTTCGCCCGTTCCGTAGATGGTGCAGACTCCGTTCTCATCGATCTTGTATCTTGCATCAGATCCGCACTGGCCCTCGCTTATGATCGTATGCGAGAAGTCACTGTTCATGAAAAGATGGCTGTAAGATGCGGATTCAAGAGGAAGCAGGAACCAGTCCCTGTGTGATTCCTCCTTAAGATACTCGCCGCCGTCGTATGTGCTGTAGTTATCCCATGTCGGATCCACGATCTGCCAATGCCCGTCAAGATAGACAACGGCCCACGCGTGATTGGAATTCTGGTCATTCTCGACATCGATCCATAGCCACAGGCTCTCGTAATCATATGCGCTTCCGTAAACTTCCGTCGCAGGGATGCCGTTTGCCCTGCAAAGTCCTACGAAGACATTCGAGAAACCTTCACAGATGGCGATCTTCCTTCTTGTGAGTGTCAAAACGTCATCCTGGTATCCGATATCATTATCATAATCGAGCTGATCCATATCATAATACATGTTATCCACGATATAGGAATAGATCGCCATTACCTTGTCATAATCAGTCGTACAGCCTTTGGTTATCTCCTCGGCCAGTTTCTTTACGTCATACTGATTGAACTCGATATCCTTCTGCTCGCTTAAGAAAGCATCATACGGATCACCGTAATAGAAGAGCTTTTCCATACGGCGCTTATTGACGTCATAAGCCTTGGAAACAACAAAGAATATCTCTCCGTCTGAATTCATGGACAGTACAGGAGCTTCATCGAGCACCTCATGATCCGAAAATTCGATGAGGAATGAGATGAAGTACGGACCGTCGACCTTGAGCTTGGAACAGTCAGTTATGATCTCACCGTATCCGTCTGCCTGGGCGACTGTCTTACCCGTCATATAATCAACAACAACGACGTCCGCATATACGGCGGGATCACCCCTCATGACAAGATCAGAACCTTCGACTGACGCGGTGATATATTCACCTTTCGGACCGTAATATGTGAACTCTCTATAGGGAGCGACATTCTTTGACGGCTCAAACGGTATCGGATCATTCGGAAGATCGAACGTCCTTACTAACTCGGATCTCATAACCCTTTCTTTGCGCAAAGGAGCCTTGGTACCCGTACTGACGGATACCGGGATCATAAGCATACAAAGGATCAATGCCAGAGTTCTTTTTATCATAATCACTTGAATTCGATCGCAGCCTTAACAGCTTCCCCTGCAGTAAGCTCGACCTGTTCTCCTGTCTGACGGTATTTTACTTCAACGATACCCTCACCTGCTCTTCTTCCGACGGTGATCCTTACAGGGATACCGATAAGATCGGAATCCTTGAACTTAACACCCGGACGCTCGTTCCTGTCATCGATCAGGACTTCGATACCTGCATCGAGGAGCTTAGCGTAGATATCCTCAGCAAGGTTCATGCAGACCTCATCCACAGTCTTTGTCGGGATAACGATCGCCTTGTAAGGAGCGACCTCATCAGGCCACTTGATTCCGTCCTCATCGTTGTACTGCTCGATGACTGCGGCAAGTGTTCTTCCTACACCGATACCGTAGCATCCCATGATCATCGGGTTTTCCTTGCCATCCTTGTCGAGGTATACGCAGTTCAATGCCTTGGAATATTTTGTTCCGAGCTTGAAGATATGTCCTACTTCGACTCCTCTGCACATAGCCAGAGGCTTGCCGCACTTAGGACACTTGTCTCCCTCGACAACGTTTCTTACGTCAGCTACCTTTGTAGCCTCAAAATCTCTTCCGTAGTTAACGTTCTTGAAGTGATAATCTGTCTCATTTGCACCTACGATGAAGTTCTCCATAGCGAGGACCTCAGGATCAACGATGAGATCAACCTTTTCCTTAAGATCCACGGGACCTGCAAAACCGACCTTTGCACCCGTGATCCTCTCGACATCGTCAAATGCGGCGAGGTTCATCTCTGTCGCATCATAGAGGTTGCCGAGCTTTGTCTCATTGATCTCGCGGTCGCCTCTTACCATTACTGCAACGATCTTACCGTCGATATCGTAAAGGATCGTCTTGGCAAAGCTCGAAGGCTCGGAATTCATGAATCCCATGAGTTCCTCGATAGTCTTAACGTTAGGTGTATGGATCTTCTCAACTTCCTTCATCTCGAAGTCCTTGGCAGGCTCCGGCGGGATAGTCGATGCCTTCTCTTCATTAGCAGCATAAGAACACTCGGTACAGTAGCAGATCGCATCCTCACCGACTACGCTCTTTACCATGAATTCCTGGGAACCGGATCCGCCCATGGCGCCTGAATCGGCATCAACGATGATATAGTCCAGACCGAGTCTGTCGAAGATCTTGCAGTAAGCCTTGTACATAGTGTTGTAGGACTCATCAAGACCAGCCTCATCGGCATCAAAGGAATAAGCGTCCTTCATAACGAACTCGCGTGCACGCATAACGCCGAATCTCGGGCGCTTCTCGTCACGGTACTTGTGCTGGATCTGATACAAAGTAACAGGAAGCTGCTTATATGATCTGATCGTATCTCTTACAGCCTCCGTGAACGGCTCTTCATGCGTAGGGCCGAGACAGAACTGACGTCCGCCCCTGTCAAGGAGCCTGAACATCTCGGGACCGAACTTGTCCCATCTTCCGGAAGCCTGGTAGACTTCTGCAGGAAGGACTGCAGGCATTATGAGCTCTTGAGCTCCCGCCTTGTCCATCTCTTCCCTGACGACTCTCTCAACATTCTTATAGGCCTTGTAGCCTACAGGCATAAAGGAATATATTCCCGAAGCAACCTTGCGCATAAGGCCTGCGCGGAGCATAAGCTGATGTGAAGGGATCTCTGCATCAGACGGGATCTCTCTCTGGGTTGCCATAAATAACTTGGATACTCTCATATTTTTCTCCTGAATATTATTATAATTAACAGATTACAGTATAATTGCAGGAGACGAAATTTGCAATTAGATCAGTCCCTTTGAGTCAATATCCTTATTGCTTCACCCGCCATGACAAGCCCCGCCGCAGGCGGAACAAACGAAGTACTGGCAGGGCTTACGCGTTTTTTATACACGCCCTGATCTTTTTCTTCCTCCCTACTGAAAGGAGTTACCGGGATTTCTTCCGAAAAAACAACTCTGGTATGAGTGATCCCCATATCCTTAAGGCGCTTTCTCATGACCCTGGATAAAGGATCGACCGAGGTCTTGCTTATATCACAGACCCTGAAAGCCGAAGGATCGGTCTTGTTCCCCGCTCCCATCGCGCTTATGATCTCGATGCCCTTATCATGGGCATATCATGAGCACTCTGATTGCTTTAGGCATTACATCGATCCTCAGAGTGCCTGTTTCAAAGATTTCTCCATCGCCTACGAATTTCATCGTCGGCGCCAGCATCGGTTCTATGACTATATTCTTGGCCTGAGTATATGTGACCAGATCCTCTACGCCTCTGACTTCGAAGATCTTCCCGGCCTTATACTTAGGGAAAAGGGAGATGAACTTCCTGCGCGGGATATCCTTGATCGCCATCAGTTCTATCAGTCCGTCAGTCAGATCAGCTCTCGGACAGCTCTGGACTCCTCCCCCGCAGAAGCCGCCGTTCGCGGCTGTCGCAAGCAGGAGCTTACCGGTATGGAAATCCTTGCCGTCAGCTGTTATCCTGAGTTTCTGGCCTTTCTTGGCCGCAAGGTTTCTGGCGACAGCCAGAAGATATGATCCCGATCCTGATACGAGGGGCAGTCTCTTGAGGTCATGCGCAAGGATAGCGGTATTGCCGTCGAATCCTATGTTGATACCGTTGGCAATATAATGACACTTTTCCTCGCCCTTCTCGATCCATGACATCCTGATCAGATCCATGTTCATCGGCATGCCGTCAAAAATCGTATCGAGTTTCAGATAGTCATGTGTATTGCCGCGCTTCCTGCTCAGTTCTCTGACAAAATCATTTCCGCTTCCGACCGGAACAACGCCCAGGATCGCATTGTCATGACCATAGATGCCGTTTGCGACTTCCTGGATGGTTCCATCACCTCCGCAGGCGAATATCACGACTTCATCCCCGGAGACCTCAGCATCCTTCGCGATCAGATCCGCAAGAACGGTTGCGTCCTTTTCACCGCGCGTGTTGTATATCCTGATATCCCTGTTCGGATTGCCCGCGATCAGTTCCTTGATCCGGGATTCAAGGATTCCATCCTGCTGTCCCTGGCCCGAAGCCGGGTTGATTATGAATGCATATTTCATGACTTACAGTTCTCCGTTCCTGTCTGAATTCTCTGAATCGTATGCCCCGTCATATATAAGTTTAGGC
>JAILNZ010000175.1 GCA_024691135.1 Clostridiales bacterium | reverse complement strand
TTTGCTCATAAGTACTCCTCTTATAAAAGCGCATTCTTTTGATAGATATATTCTATCCGAACAAAAAGATACTTCAAGTAAATATGAATAAAACCGCAAGATATGTATAAAACATCGCAATATACGAGTACCGGAAATATGTTTTCGATACGTCAAAAAGGCATTTTCAGACATTGTGTTTTACAAATAGTGCTATTACCTATATCCGGGATAAAAGTACAAATATGAAGGAATTATAAATTTTCGACACTTTTTCCGGACATATGTCGCTGAACCACTAACACAAAAATGACATCGAAATATATGAGTTTTGTCGCAATAAAAGTGATTTGTCATAAATTGAAAAAATTGTGACACAATTTTGTCCTGTTGTTACCAAATGTGTTTACAATGTGAAAACATTGTGTTAATCTTACGCAAAAATGATGGGGGATTATGCCTTAAAACGGCTTTCTCTTCAGCGTAACGGAGGGTGCGAAATTGACCGGTAAACTATCAAGATATCTCAGGATACTGTCCTTATTCCTCGCGATGCTCTTTATGATCATCATCTTCAGCGATCAGCATAACATCTATGCGGCAAGTCACCTTGATGCAACGATCACACATTCATGTTCACTTCAGAGCAATATCGGAGTGTTCTATAAGGTAAAGATAAATTCCAAGGATACTTTTACGAACGTCAGGCTTCATCTTGAGAAGCAGGTATTCTCCGGTCCGTCTTCCACTTACACATGGGAAGAATATGATCTGACCGATTACACATTAGAGGACGGCTGTTATGTGTTTGCCTTTAACGGGATCAGTTCTGTCGAGATGAACAATATCATCAAAGCGACTGTCTATGCCGATAAGGGAACTATGACCTGCTACAGTGATAAGGACAAGTTTACCGCAGCCGAATATATAACATCGGTACTTACGGAGCACCAGAGCGGAACTACCGAAAGTGACAAGGCACTCCGTTCCCTCTGTGTCGATATGCTTAACTATGGTGCGGCAGCTCAGAAATACTTCAATATCAATACTTCAAGCCTTCCAAACAGCAAACTTACATCCACTCAGAAAGGATATGCGTCAGCCCTGCCGACGAGTTTCTCATCCTGTTACAATTACAAAGCTCTTAACAATGCTTCATGTAATATGCAATTGATCACTCTTGCCGATGATGCCAATATCATCATCAAAGCATATATGACTTTTACCGGTACGCCATCATCTAATACATTTATGGTGGTAACTTATAAAGCGGTTTCAGGTCAGGATAAGACGATAACTGCTCCAATAAATTATGATTCCACATATAGCTGCTATGTTGCTGATGTAGAGGGTATATCGTCTCCTGATTTTAAGACACCTCTTACGATGGTAGTAAAGAGCGGTTCAAAGGCAATCAGCGGAACATATACCACCAGTGTTGAGACATGCATGAAGGATATCTACGCGGTAGGAAATGATTCGCTCAAGAGCCTTCTTAAGTACTCCATGGCGCTTTCCAACTCTTCAAAGGCATATTTTACCCAGCCATCTGCCATAGTTGATCCTGTTACACCGACACCTTCCGTAACAACGCTTCCTACAGTCGTTACGGATACTCCGGACTTGCCGACACCTACCGGAGATCATGTAACATATGAGCAGTTTGGTGCTAAGGGAGACGGTGTGACCAATGATTATCAGGCTATCGTTGATGCACATAATTATGCAAATGAACATAATCTCCCTGTCGTGGCTAATGACAACGCTACTTACTACATCAGCCATATGGATCCGGGTAACCCGCAGGGTGCGATCATTAAAACTGATACTTATTGGGGAAAGGCCAAGTTCATAATCGATGATCAGTCAATGGGTACCGGGACTTCTTCTCCGGAACAGGATTGCTATCTCTTTACGGTTGCGCCGACAGTTGCTAAATCCAAAAAATGGATAAATACGTCAAGGTACTGGCGCAAGTCCGGAAATACATATACAGCCATTGATCCTGAGAAAACTACCGTACTGAGTACTGATATCAAGATCTACTTGGGTCTTGATCCGAATCTGGATATCTATCCGGAATATGTCGAAAATGATCCTAAATCCAATGGCCCTGTTGAGGCATTGGCCCAGATCAATAAGAAGTTTGATAAGAATACAACTTCCCTGCAGGGTAAATTTGATGATAAGTGCCTGTATGTCCTTAAGTCTGAGTCGCTCTTCAGATTCGGACGTAACGGAGAGGAGAGTTCCTCGGCAGGTCTGGTTCCTCAGACAGAGGTCATTATCGTAGACGAGAACGGAAATATCGATCCTAATACACATCTGCAGTGGGATTGGGACTTGATCAGCGGAATCGAGAAGTGTCCGATGGATGATACTCTCCTTACGGTAAGCGGAGGTAAGTTCTACACCAAAGTCAATATACTTGATAGTCAGACATATATTCACAGAGGTATCTCGATCACCCGTTCGAATGTTCTTATGTATGGTGTTGAACATTACCTGTTCGGGGAAGAAGCTCAGTATAACAGTGACAGTGCCGTAGGAGAAAACTATTATCCGAGAGTGGGAGCGCCTTACCATGGATTCTTCAGATTGGATCACTGTGCCTATGTTACGCTTCAGTACTGTAAATTTGGCGAACATCTGAACGTACATAATTTCTTTAATAAAGACGGCACAAGAAATAACAGATTGAAGACGGCTCCATATGATTTCTATGCGGAATTTGCGGCGGTCGTAACACTTGATCACTGTTCTTCCACTACGGATATCATGGATGATACCAGATGGGGATTCGGAACCAATTACTGTAAGAATCTCATCATTACTAATAGTTCACTGGCCCGTGTGGATGCTCATAAAGGAACATACAATCTTACGGTTCAGGACTCCGAGATCGGTTATTGGGGTATATGCGCCGTCGGATTCGGAACCATGCTGGTTGAAAGGACCACGATCAAGCAAAAAGATTATTTCATAGGGCTCAGGAAGGACTTCGGAAGCTACTGGGACGGTGATATCATTGTCAATGATTGTACATGGGATCTTGGCGACAGCTATTATGTTCCGGTAATGATCGAAGCATATTACGATCCGCTCTTTGTATATGGCTATGATAAGTTCGTGGAGAACGGGATCACATATTACAGTAAACTCCCGACAAATATCATTATCAACAATCTGACCATAGATGCTTCGAAATTAGACAACGTATTGATAACGGCCGGCAGATTCGGTATCCAGGTCTTCTCGCCGATCTTCTATGGTGTGAAGGATGAGATAACACAGGATTACCTGAATGATAAGACAAAATACACGTATCCTGTCAAGGTTCCTGAGAAAGTGGAGCTCAACAATGTAACTATTCTCAAACCACCTGCATATGCCAATACTAAATATGCGTTTTCATTGAGAAACGGTAATTTCAAAAACGTTAAGGACGAGTATTTCTACGCCGGCGTTCCGTTCTACTTCAACGGTAAACAGGGAACATTCTTCGAGATCTAAAACAGATCGGTCCTGCGCATGGGATATAAAGGGTGTCTCAGATAATAGTCTGAGGCACTCTTTTTTACTTACATCTGTTTTCCCGGGTTTCTCAGATCAGACGTAATGAGTATCCCGACTTAAGCAGTTATTGAAGTTTAAGATGAATTATCTTTTATATATAAATGGCGCAACCCCGTGACCGGAATTGCGCCACATATATTGTTAATGATCAAAAGAATGAAGTATTACTTCATGCACTCCTCTACTGCAACAGCTACAGCAACGGAAGCACCAACCATAGGGTTGTTACCCATACCGAGGAAGCCCATCATCTCAACGTGAGCAGGAACTGAAGAGGAACCTGCGAACTGAGCGTCTGAGTGCATACGGCCCATTGTATCTGTCATACCGTAGGAAGCAGGACCTGCTGCCATGTTGTCAGGGTGAAGTGTACGGCCTGTACCACCGCCGGATGCAACAGAGAAGTACTTCTTGCCTGCGGCGATCCTTTCCTTCTTGTATGTACCTGCAACAGGGTGCTGGAATCTTGTAGGGTTAGTGGAGTTACCTGTGATGGATACATCAACGTTCTCGCTCCAGAGGATAGCAACGCCCTCACGAACGTCATCTGCACCGTAGCAGCGAACCTTTGAACGAGGTCCGTCAGAATAAGGTGTCTCCTTGACGATCTTAAGTTCGCCCGTGTAGTAGTCGAACTGAGTCTGAACATATGTAAATCCGTTGATACGGGAAATGATGAATGCAGCATCCTTACCAAGACCGTTAAGGATAACACGGAGAGGCTTAACACGAACCTTGTTAGCCATCTCGGCGATCTTGATAGCGCCCTCTGCAGCTGCGAAGGACTCGTGACCTGCGAGGAATGCGAAGCACTCTGTCTCTTCTCTGAGGAGCATAGCAGCGAGGTTACCGTGACCCAGACCTACCTTACGGTCGTCAGCAACAGTACCCGGGATACAGAAAGCCTGAAGGCCGATACCGATAGCCTCGGCAGCGTCAGCAGCCTTTGTGCAGCCCTTCTTAATAGCGATAGCAGCACCTACTACATAAGCCCACTTTGCGTTCTCAAAGCAGATATTCTGTGTGCTCTCGCAGATCTTATAAGGGTCGATGCCCTTCTCGTCGCAGATCTTCTTTGCTTCTTCGATAGAGGAAATACCATTATCGTTAAGAGCCTTGTTGATCTGATCTATTCTTCTGTCATAGCTTTCAAACAATGCCATAATTCTTGATCTCCTTCCTCTGATTACTCTTTACGCGGATCGATGTAACGAGCAGCTTCCGTGAATCTGCCGTATGTTCCGAGGTTGTCTTTGTAAGCTTCGTTTGCATCCTTACCGTTCTTGATCTGATCGAGCATAGGTCCGATCTTGAGGAACTGGTATCCGATGATCTGGTCGTCTTTGTCCAAAGCGAGCTTAACGATGTAGCCTTCTGTGAGCTCGAGGTAACGAGGTCCCTTCTCAAGAGTGGAGAAGATAGTACCTGTCTGGGAACGGAGTCCCTTACCGAGGTCCTCAAGTCCTGCACCGATGGAAAGACCGCCCTCAGAGAAAGCAGACTGTGAACGTCCGTAAACGATCTGGAGGAAGAGTTCGCGCATAGCCGTGTTGATGGCATCGCAAACGAGGTCTGTATTAAGAGCCTCGAGGATCGTCTTGCCCGGGAGGATCTCACCTGCCATAGCAGCGGAGTGAGTCATACCTGTACAACCGATCGTCTCGACCAGAGCTTCCTGAATTACGCCTTCCTTGATGTTGAGGGAAAGCTTACAAGTACCCTGCTGAGGAGCACACCAGCCGATACCGTGTGTGTATCCGGAGATATCCTTGATTTCTTTTGCCTGGATCCACTTTCCTTCTTCAGGAATAGGAGCAGGTCCATGATTGCAGCCCTTGGCAACGCAAGTCATTTGTTCAACTTCATGTGTTTTGATCATGTGGTTTAACCCCTTTCGAGAAATTATGTGCGCCATAAAAATGCACTTTATCATTATATAGGCATAATTTAAAAAAATGCACGTGCAAATAAAGAAAAACATCGGGATTTTCGTTAAGAAATCTGTATTTTTTCGTATTGATGTATAATATTGAGGCTAATTGATTTTTGAATCGCTTTTTCAAAGACATGCATACGGGAAGAGAAAGCCGAATATGGACAAGAACAAGTTTTGGATATACATAATCATCCTGGCGGCAGCAGTTGTCGCCCTGTTCGTGTTCGTCTGTTTTTCGAGAGCCCTGTTTGATTCGGCAGACAAGACAAATACCAGGGATCACATAGAAGAACTTAAGACGGAACTGTCCGGAAGGGACCTTAAGCTCTACTGGATCGGGGAGCCTACGAAGTGGTTTTCCGGGGATAATACGGTAAAGGTCGACCCGATCGACGAGAAGCATCTTCCTTTGAGTTATTACCGCGAATACATCTATAGCGATGTTGAAAATGCCGATTTTCAGTCGGTGGTCATCCACGATGTCGAGCAGGAGTGCCCGGCTGATTCCGTAGTGATCGTGTCGAAGTCAGACCTTACTGACGAGCAGAGGAAGTTTCTGAGACGCTGCAGCGCCGAGAGCGGCTCTCTGATCCTGATCCTCGGCGAGGATGCGGTCAGATCCTACAGGGAGTACCTTTTTATGAGCGTAGACCCGACAAAGGAGATATGTTCTATGGTGATCTTCCCGGACGGCGACACCAAGACCAACGTTATTGACACGGATCTGTTTTCGGATACCGACAGCGTTTCGTTCCAGACAGCATTTTATGAATACGTGACATCATACTATTCCGGACATTAGCGGTCTTCATCCTTTTCGAAAACAATATTAAGGAGGCATGATAAAAAGTAAAACAGGGGCGATGTGAAAGCTCTCACTGTTGTATTATTCAGATACAACAGCGAGACAGAGTAGATACTAACTCGACATAGTTTTTGATCCAAAGAGGTCGCTAAGGAGAATGGGAAGTTAG
>JAILNZ010000169.1 GCA_024691135.1 Clostridiales bacterium | reverse complement strand
CGCAGGCCGCGCATAAAAAGGCGGGGGAATTACATCAAATGATCAGAACATTGGCAAAACAGATCAAGCAATACTGGGGAGCATCAATAGTCACCCCGATATTCATGATCATCGAAGTTTTCTGTGAGATGGCCATACCTTATCTTATGGCATCGATCGTGGATGAAGGCATCTCCAAGAGCAATCTGAACCATATCTACAACATAGCGGGGCTTATGATCATAGTCGCGCTCGTTTCCCTTATGGCAGGTGTCATCGGAGGCAAATACGGAGCGAAAGCTTCTGCGGGATTTGCCCACAACTTAAGAGAAGAGATGTTCGGAAGGATCCAGAACTTCTCGTTCAAGGAGATCGACAAATACTCGACCGCAGGTCTTGTAACAAGACTTACGACAGATGTAACAAACCTTCAGAATGCTTATCAGATGATACTTAGAATGTTTGTCAGATCCCCGATGAGCCTTATCGTGGCCATGATCATGGCTTTCACCTTCAGCGTCAAGATCGCGATGATATACCTCGTTGCCGTCATCGTCCTGGCATTCTTTTTGGGTCTCATCATGCTACTTGCGATGAAGCACTTTAAAGTACTTTTCGAAAAGTATGACAAGATGAACGAGTCCGTTCAGGAGAATGTCTCTTCCATAAGAGTCGTCAAATCATTTGTAAGGGAAGACTACGAAAAGGGAAAATTCGGAAAGGCTTCAAACAATATCTATAAGCTCGCAGTGGCGGCAGAGAAGGTCCTGTCGTTCAACAACCCTCTCATGATACTTACGACTAATGCATGTATCCTCATAATCTCATGGGTAGGTGCGCATCTGGTAGTAACATCTGAACTTACGACGGGCGACCTCATGGCTCTCCTGAGCTACTGCATGAACATCCTCATAAGCCTTATGCTCCTTAGTATGGTCTTTGTTATGATCACGATGAGTTCCGCTTCAGCAAAGCGTATCTCCGAGGTCCTCTCCCAGGAGAGTTCCATCAAGAATCCTTCCGAGCCTCTTACCGAAGTTCCGGACGGATCGATCGTATTCAAGGGCGTCAATTTCAAGTATTACGATGAAGCCACGACCTATGTACTGAAGGACGTTGATCTCAGCATCAGATCCGGTGAGACGATAGGCATCGTCGGAGGAACCGGTGTAGGTAAGAGTACTTTCGTTAACCTCATAAGCAGGTTCTATGACGTAAACGACGGTGAGGTCCTTGTAGGCGGCCACAATGTCAAGGATTACGACATCGAGACATTGAGGAACAACGTCTCGATGGTTCTCCAGAAGAATGAGCTCTTTACGGGAACCATCCTCGAGAACCTCAGATGGGGCGACGAGAATGCTACCGAGGAAGAATGCATCAATGCATGTAAGATAGCCCAGGCCGATGAATTCATAAGCGGGTTTGCCGACGGATATAATACCCATATCGAGCAGGGCGGTACCAACGTCTCGGGAGGTCAGAAGCAGAGGCTCTGTATAGCCAGGGCGCTCCTTAAAAAGCCTAAGATACTTATACTTGACGATTCGACGTCTGCTGTCGATACGAGTACGGACCGTAAGATCAGGGAAGGAATGAGAAACGAGAGACCTGATATGACCAAGATCATAATTGCCCAGCGCATCTCTTCCGTTATGGAGGCAGACAGGATAATGGTCATCGAAGACGATAAGGTGACGGCATTTGCGCCGCATGAGGAACTTCTTAAGATCAACGAGACATACGCTTCGCTCTATGAAGCGCAGACGAGCGGCAGCCGCGACTTCGACGAGGCCGCTCTGGAAGTAAAAGGAGGTGAGTCATAATGGCATCATCACCTAAGCCTATCAAGATGGGACAGAGAGGAAAGGGACCGAGACCTAAGATCGAACACCCGTTCAAGATCCTCGGCAGGATATTCGGATATACGATGAAGTGGTACTGGATCCACTACATCTTCGTTATCATCTGCGTTTTCGCGAGCACGTTCTCGAGCGTTCAGGGTACGCTTTTCATGAAGACCCTGATCGACGAATACATAATCCCTCTCATCGGACAAAGTGAGCCTGACTTCATACCGCTCCTTTGGGCGATCGGAAGAGTCGCAGCCTTCTATCTTATCGGTGTCATAGCCGCCTTCGTCCAGGCAAGGCTCCTCATGTATATCACACAGGGAACTTTGAGGAATCTTCGTAATGAACTGTTCAACAAGATGGAGAGCCTTCCGGTCAAATACTTCGATACGCATTCCCACGGCGACATAATGTCCGTCTATACGAATGATATAGATACTTTGCGCCAGATGATCTCACAGAGCATACCTCAGTTCCTGTCAAGTATCGTAACCATCATAAGTGTCCTTGCGAGTATGTTCGTATTGAGCTGGGCACTTACGCTTATAACACTTTCCATGGTCGGCGTCATGCTCTTCTGCACTGCCAAGCTAAGCGCCGCTTCGGGAAAGAACTTCGCCATCCAGCAAAAGAGCCTCGGATCGGTCAACGGCTATATCGAGGAGATCATGACGGGACAAAAGGTAGTCAAATCATTCTGCTATGAGGAAAAGGCCATGGAGGAGTTCAGGAAGCGTAATGACGAGCTCTTTGTAAGCGCCGACAAGGCCAACACATTTGCAAATATCCTTATGCCTATCAATGCACAGCTCGGTAACTTAAGTTATGTCATCTGTGCCATTGTCGGAGGCGCCTTCGCGATCAAGGGCATAGGTTCGTTTACGATCGGTGCTCTCGCGAGCTTTCTTACGTTCAATAAGCAGTTTGCTCATCCGATAAACCAGATCTCGATGCAGCTCAACTCCATCATGGTAGGTCTTGCAGGCGGTCAGAGGATATTCGATCTTCTCGATCAGATCCCTGAGACTGACGAGGGTTATGTAACGCTCGTAAATGCGAAGATGGTCGACGGCAAGATCGAGGAGTGCAAAGAGAGGACCGGAATCTGGGCTTGGAAGCATTTCCACAAGGCAGACGGCACGACGACATACGTCGAGCTCAAAGGTGACGTCGAGTTCCATAACGTGGACTTCGCATACGAGGAAGGCCATCCGGTATTGTTTGATATCGACCTTTTCGCGACCCCGGGTCAGAAGATCGCTTTCGTAGGATCCACGGGTGCAGGTAAGACGACGATAACGAACCTCATCAACCGGTTCTATGATATTGCCGACGGTAAGATCAGATATGACGGCATCAACATCAACAAGATCAAGAAGAACGATCTGCGTCATTCACTTGGTGTCGTTTTGCAGGAGACACATCTGTTCAGCATGTCGGTCAAGGATAATATCCGTTACGGCAAGCTCGACGCCACGGATGAGGAAGTCTATGCGGCCGCCAAGCTCGCCAACGCAGACAGCTTCATAAGGCACCTGCCTCACGGCTATGACACGATCCTTGAAGGTGACGGCGCGAACCTCTCGCAGGGTCAAAGACAGCTTCTCGCGATAGCCCGCGCGGCCATAGCAGATCCGCCGGTACTGATCCTTGACGAAGCAACGAGCTCGATCGATACGCATACCGAGTCTCTTGTTCAGAAGGGTATGGATAAGCTCATGAAGGGCAGGACGACATTCGTTATCGCTCACAGGCTCAGCACGGTAAAAAATTCCGACTGCATCATCGTTCTCGAAAAGGGACGTATAATCGAGAGAGGCAACCACGATCAGCTCATCGAAAAGAAGGGCAGATACTATCACCTCTATACGGGTAACAAAGCACAAAGTTGAAGGAGGATACATTCATGTATGACATTATCATCGTAGGTGCGGGAACAGCAGGACTTACGGCGGCGATCTACGGAAGGAGAGCAGGAAAGTCCGTTGCGATTTACGAATCTGAGACATACGGGGGACAGATCATAAATACTCCCGAGATCGAGAATTACCCCGGCATCAAAAACGTATCCGGCTATAAGTTCGCGACCGATCTTTACGAGCAGGTCATATCCCTCGGTACCGACTTCATCTTCGACAAGATCATGAAGATCGAAGGAAGCTTCGAAGAGGGATTTAAGGTAACTACCGAATTAGGAAAGACGAACGAGGCAAAGACGATCATACTTGCGTGCGGAGCCAAGAACCGCCATCTTGGACTTCCTATGGAAGAAAGGCTCCTGGGCCGCGGTATCTCATACTGCGCCACATGTGACGGCGCATTCTTCAAGCACAGGACCGTTGCCGTAAACGGAGGCGGAAATACCGCTCTTGAAGATGCGATCTATCTGTCTAACCTCTGTGAGAAGGTATATCTCGTCCACAGGAGAGATGCCTTCAGAGGTGAGCAGGCTCTTGTCGATATCGTGAAGAGTACATCCAATATAGAACTTGTCTTAAACAGCACTGTAAGCGCTCTCAAGGGCGAAAAGAAGCTCGAGGGCATCACGGTCAAGGATACGGTCACTTCAGGCGAACGCGACATAAGTGTTGACGCTCTGTTCGTTGCCATAGGACAGGTCCCTTCAAACGAGCAGTTCACGGATCTGGTTAATACCGATCAGGCAGGATATATCATAGCCGGAGAAGACTGTAAGACCAATATAAAGGGTATATTTGCAGCGGGAGACGGAAGGACCAAGTCGTTAAGACAGCTTACGACTGCCGCAGCAGACGGCGCGGTCTCGGCCGTAGGATGCTGTGATCTTATCCTTCACTCGAATCAGGCTTGATATCAGCCTTGTTCTCGGGTTCCAGTTCCTCAGGCTTAGTCATAAACTTATTCAATACTTGCGATAAGAACGCGAGTATTTTTCTGTCCAGTTCGAAGACCTTCAGGATCTGGATAACGATGATCATGACGGCAGGTCCCAAAAGGAAGCCTACGGCTCCCCATAAATAGACACCGATGACCATGGCAACGAGCATGAGGAGAGGATGGAGCTTCATAGACTTGCCTAAGATCAAAGGCTCTATGATCCTTCTTATGACGGTCATGATGATCATACCGATGAGGATGATGACTGCACCTCTGATATTGCCTTCAATGGCACAGTAGATGATGACAGGCCACATCGTGACCGCGATACCGAGTACCGGGAGGAAATCGATGATGCCGGTTACGAGAGCCAGTATCAGGGCATATCTGACATCAGCTATCTTGAATATGATAAATGCTTCGACCGCAGTGATGATAAGAAGTGACGTATATCCGCCCAGGACTCTGAAGAGCGTTACGGACAGGTCGTTAATGAGGGAGAAGGACTTCTTCCTGAAGGACTTGTGAGGAACGTTCTTGAGATAGAATTTGGTAACTTCCGGACCGTCGCTTATGAAATAATATCCGCTCAGTATAACGCAGATGATGGAAAAGAGCACTGCAGGGAGGCTTCCGACAAAATTCCAGAGAGCCGTAACGAGTCTGGACAGGATCGACGGGATAGCCTTGATCGCATTATGTGCCCAGGTATCGATATTCTCCTTCAGAAGATCAACGATCTCCTGATTTAAGAATCCGCCGTGTTCTACCGAGAGTTTGTCGAGATTAGCGGCTCTCCTGATCGAAGAAAAGTCGATCGTCTCGGAATACTTCGAAAGAGCAATGACGGCATTCGTTGCCTGGGAGATTATTCCGAATATGCACAGAGCGCATATGATGAAAACGATGACGAGAAGGATTATATAGATGACTATCGATATCTTCGTCTGTAATGTCTTGCTCTTCCTCTCGCCATTCGGATGGAACATCTTGTACCAGACGGAATTGGTATTCTTATTCTTTTTGACCTTGCCCGAGGACTTGCCTCCGAGAAACTTCGTCAGGGGCTTAGCGAGGGTATAGCTCGTCTTGGCGAGGATAAAACCTATAACAAAAGGGATCAGGATCACGGCGAGCTTCGAGAAAAAGTATATAACAACGCACGCAATGGAAATGATCAGTATGTATTTGATCATACTGATGACGGATGCCTTATCCCTCATATATCTCTTGTTATCCATCAAAGTTTACCTCTTCAAAACGATGATCCAAAGTATCAGGAAGATAATTATCGCACAAATCAGCGACAAATTCACCCCCGTAAGGAATGTCGGCGTCTCATTTTCTTCTTCGCCGTTGATGGAACTGTCGGCTTCGTAGGATGACTTGAAATCGTTCAGTGTCTTCGCGAAGAAGGCAAGAAGGATCACTCCGACGAGAAATGCCGGAAGTGAAGAGTAGAAATATGTCGAGTCGATATCCGAGTGCACCTGCACCATCGTGATATCAACGGATTTTACGAATCCGGAGAAGAATATCTCCGTCGCGCCTGAGCCCAGGAGCGCGACAAAAGGCGCCCAGACGTTGTCCGTCCTGTCGCGAAGGAAGCAAAGCCAGATACCCGTGAGGAAGATCGCGACAAAATCTATGGCATTGAGCGAGAATACCGCATAGAAAAACGCGATCAGGAAGATTGCGATTTTCTTATCTTTTTTTCGAAAACAGGCCCACATAAGTCCCGTGAAGAACAGACTTGTGCCAAACCCCGGGATCGCCGTTCCGGCGATATAGCCGAGGACGACTTCAGATACTCCCGAAGGCGTATTCACGAAAAAGAACGAAGGGAAGATCAAGGTCTTCCCGAGCTTGAGCCACGACCAGGTCACGAGGTTATGGATCGGGACCCTTATAAGGAAAAGACCGATGCCCGAGATCAAGGATAAGAGGAGAGGCCCTATTCCGGTATACTTTCCGACGGAATCGATGATCACGTTGCCTTTGTGCTTCTTCTTTTCGATAAAGAGGACGGCTACGGGCAAAAGGAGTGAGAGAGCTACGAGCAAAGGCTCGGTAAGAGCATAGCCGGTGAGGGAAGTGAAGGACAGCGGAAGTCCCTTTGACATGATGATGAGCCTCAGAAGGAACACGATCAGAAGACCGATGGAACAAAGGAAAAGGGAATAACCCCAGTTTATGGTGACAGGAAATCCGAAGTGGTTTTTGAATATCCTCAGGAGCTTTTTTAAGGTCATATCATCTTACCTCGGTCAGAAATGAAGTCCGAACGTGGTGAGGTACGGGAGAAGGATGTTGAAGAATACCGGTTCCAGAGCGATGAAAACGCCTGCGCCGATGGCGATGAACGGTCCGAAAGCAAGATAATCGGGATCATCCGCAAAATGGATCTCCTGCTTCTTGATCTTGAGTTCCATCTTAGCCCTGATCGGATCGTCGCTGTTATTGACATATTCCTCTTCCTCGGCGATCCTCTTCCTCTTTCTGATAAGGAGCGGTATCGCAAAGAAGACAGCCACGATGACTGATACATATACGAGAACGATAAGCCCGTAAAGACCCGTTACGAGACCGCATGCGGCCAGAAGCTTCATGTCGCCCTGTCCCATTGCCTCGCGGGAAGCGACCATCTCGCCTATGAACCCGATCAGGAAGAGAACGCCGCCGCCAAGAATAGCGGCACCGAAACGGTTGATCAGAGGAGCATACCATGCAGCATCCTCAGTAAACCATATGCTTCCCTCGACATAATCGGAAGCGAGGAATATAAGACCGAATACCGCGATCAGGATCCAGAACTGGTCAGGGATTATCCTGTTGAGCTTGTCTGAGATGAGGACAAGGAAAAGGACCGGAACCGTAAGGACGATCGCGATAATGTGAATTATCATCGGAACAGTCAGGAGTTCCTTGAAAAAGTAAGTTGCGGCGGCATAGAAAGCTGCGCAGAAAAGACCTGCGAGGATGCCGTGCGGAACTATCTTCATTCTCCTGGAAGGACGGTAGTTCGGAGACTTCGGATCATAGTCATAATCCTGAAGCCACTTTTCCGGGAAACGATCGAATAAGAACTTGAGCAATATACCCGCCGCAAAACCCAGAACAGCAGCGATACCCGCAAAAAGCAATCTCATCAGGACCTCCGAAAACGTTTATTAGACCAATAAAAGTTTAATATATAAGCCCCAAATATTCAATCTTGTAAATTTATTGTCAATTTGCATATAAATAGCGTGTTTTCGAGAAGAATTACATATACATATATTTGACCAAAAATGTCAGAAACTGATAAAATCATAGTCGGTGTAAATCTATTATGCGAGGGGGGAAGACGCGATCTCGCGTCGACTATTATGGCAAAAAAAGTTACAGCTAAGATGTTGACAGACAGGATCGATGCCCACGTAAGGGCGGAGACCGGTTTTACTTCTGAAAAAGCTACTGCCAGGGACTTCTGGACGGCACTTTCAAAGAGCGTTGTCGAGCTCATTTCCGACAACTGGGAAGAGACACGTGTAGCTTACAGCAAGGAGCGTCAGGCTTATTACCTGTCAGCTGAGTTCCTTGAGGGAAGATCACTCCTCAACAATCTGGTCAATCTCGGCATCTACAACGAAGCAAAGGAAGCACTGGCTTCCTTCGGATATAACCTCACGGATATCCTTGAGGAAGAGACGGATCCGGCTCTCGGAAACGGCGGCCTTGGAAGACTTGCGGCATGTTTCCTTGATTCCTGCGCTACATTGAACCTTCCTGTTACGGGATACGGCATCATGTACCGTTACGGTCTTTTCCGCCAGTCCATCGAGAACGGTTTCCAGAAGGAACATCCGGACAGCTGGATGGAGAGAGGATATCCTTTTACGCTCCAGCGTTTCCAGGAGAGAGTAAAGGTCCACTATAACGATATGGACGTATGGGCAGTTCCTTGCGACCTTCCTATCACGGGTTACGGCACGAAGAACATCAATCTCCTCCGTTTGTGGAAGGCAGAGCCTGCAGAGGAATTCGACTTCAATCTTTTCAATTCACAGAGATTTGACGACGCCGTCATCCAGAGGAACCGTGTAAATGATATCTGGCGAGTTCTTTATCCGAACGACACTTCCTACGACGGTAAGGTTCTCCGTTTAAGACAGCAGTACTTCTTCGTATCCGCTTCTTTGCAGGATATCGTCAGAAGATATAAGGAAGTCCACGGCGACGATCTCAGGGATTTTGCAAAGTACAATACGATCCAGCTTAACGATACGCATCCTGTTATCGGCATTCCTGAGCTCATGCGTATCCTCGTAGACGAGAACGGCATACGCTGGGAAGACGCATGGGAGATCGTCAAGGAGACTTTCGCCTACACGAACCACACGATCATGGCAGAAGCCCTCGAGAAGTGGGATATCTCCATCTTCAGATATCTGTTCCCGCGTATCTTCGAGGTCGTCGAAGGCATCAACAACCAGTTCAGGGCACAGATGTACGAAGCAGGCGTTTATTCGGAACTTATCGACCGCATGAGTATGCTCGCTGACGGCAAGGTCCAGATGGCATGGCTTGCGATCTACGGATCACACTCCGTTAACGGCGTTGCGGCTCTCCATACCGAGATCCTTAAGAACGATACTCTCAAGGAATGGTACAACATCTATCCGGAGAAGTTCTCCAACAAGACGAACGGAGTTACTCCGAGAAGATGGCTCCGCATGTGCAACCCTGAGCTCTCGGCACTCTTTACAGAGCTTCTCGGTAATGACAAGTGGATCACACATCTTGAGGATCTGAAGAAGCTCGAGAAGTATAAGGATGACAAGGATGTCATGAAGCGTCTCATCGCCATCAAGAAGGCTAACAAGAAGTCCTATGCTGATTTCCTTAAGAACACTTCAGGCATCGAGATCAATCCTGATTCCGTATTCGACGTTCAGATCAAGCGCCTTCACGAATACAAGAGACAGCTTCTCAATGCTCTTTATGCATTGAACCTCTATGACAGGATCAAGGAAGATTCTAACCTCGCGCTTCCTCCGGTCACCATCATCTTCGGTGCCAAGGCAGCTCCGGGTTACTTCAGGGCTAAGGCGATAATCAAGTTCATCAACGAGATCGCCAAGCTCATAGACAACGATCCTGATATGAAGGGCAGGCTCAAGGTCGTATTCATCGAGAACTATAACGTTTCCAACGGTGAGCGTCTGTTCCCTGCATCAGACATCTCCGAGCAGATCTCCACGGCAGGTCTCGAGGCTTCCGGTACGGGCAACATGAAGTTCATGATGAACGGTGCTCTTACCCTCGGTACTCTTGACGGAGCAAACGTTGAGATCGCTGAGGCGGTAGGCAACGACAATATCTACATCTTCGGCTGCCGTGCAGGCGATATGGCCGCTACGAAGGCTTATTACAATCCGAAGTGGCAGTATGAGAACATCCCGGGTCTTAAGAAGGCTCTCGACCGTTTGATCGACGGTTCGTTCAACGACGAGGGAACCGGAATGTTCAGGGATCTCTATAACGGCATTATCTACGGTGATAACTGGCAGCCGGGCGATCCTTATTATGTACTGGGTGATTTCGATGATTACAGAAAGACCCGCGACAGGATCTACATGGATTACAAGAGTGAGATGAAGTGGGCTAAGAAAGCATGGATCAATATCTGTAATTCCGGCCGCTTCTCATCCGACCGTACGATCTCTGAATACGCAGACGATATCTGGAAGATCAAAGCCTGCAAGATCTGACGATCATATAAGTATGTTTCAGGGCTGTCCCGTGCATTTGCCGGGACAGCCTTTTCTATGTCTTCAACTTCAAATTTACCGTTCGTCCGGGACAGCGTTTTCTTAAAGAAAAATGATATTTGCGTATTGTCAGAAAACAGACATTAAAGCACTAAAACCATGGTCAAAAATGGTAGCATTTTAGTATAATGCCCAGAAACGGCAAAAACACGGTCTGCGTAACGTTTCGCGGAATTGGAATAAGGGAAAAGTGACAAAAAAACTCAAAAGATTTGGACTATTTGACCAAAGAAAAAATGTTGCCCGCGAAACGGTCATTAGAGTATTATCTTGGTGTCTGTGGGAAAACTACATTGTTTTCTTCATGGTTCATAAGTTTTTGCCCAAAGATTTATGTACTAGTGGTGCTGTCTTCAAATGCAGTAAGCTTTTGCTGCAGGAGGGGGCAGCCCCTTGCTGTGCCCGCCAGACCGAGACAAAATGTCTTTCATTCTTTTTTGGGAATTTGAGAGTTTTGAATGAATATTTAACGGCTTCAGGGTGTCAGATGCATTCATTTTTTGATTTTTGA
>JAILNZ010000159.1 GCA_024691135.1 Clostridiales bacterium | reverse complement strand
CTTCTTTGAGTTCTTCCAAAGTCTCCTCATCCTCAGCTTCGTTTCCGAGTTCGCAAAGAGCCAGAAGATCTTCTCTCTCAGAAGCAAGATCATTAAAGGATTCTACCTTCTTCTGAAGCCTTTTAAGGCTTGTCTGAAGCTTTTGAGCCTTCTCGACATCATTCCAGAATTCAGGTTCCTGGGTTCTTGCTTCAAGTTCACTTATCTCGATAAGTACGTGATCGATATGAAGTGAATCACGAAGTGTAGAAACAGGCTCGGCGAATGATTCCAGTTCAAGTCTGATATTATCGTATTCAAGCATTATCTGTTACCTTCCTTTAATTCCTTGACAAATTCGGCAAGTCTTTCCATTGCTGTCTTGATCGACTCCATGGAAGCCGCATAACTGATCCTTACATGACCTTCACCGCAATCTCCGAAAGCGTTTCCCGGGACTATAGCTACATGCTTTTCAACGAGGAATCTCTCACAGAACTCTTCTGATGTAAGTCCCAACCCCTTAATGGACGGGAAAGCATAGAAAGCTCCTGCAGGAGTAAAACAATCCAGTCCTGCATTCTTCAGCCCTTCTATTATAACGCGGCGCCTGTGATTATACTCGTCCTTCATCTCTTTTACGTACTCCAGTCCGTTATAAGAAGCATCTATAATAGCGAGCTGTCCCATTGAAGGAGAACACATTATGCAGTACTGATGAATCTTAGTCATTGCAGATATTAGAGACTTCTCACCCAACAGATAGCCAAGCCTCCATCCTGTCATGGCAAAGGACTTCGAAAAGCCGTTGATCATGATGACACGGTCGCGGATCTCCTCAAACTGGATAAGGGAACAAGGATCATCATCAACATAATTCAGTTCAGCGTAGAGCTCATCTGAGATAACAACGATATCAGGGTGTCTTAAAAGAACATCCTTGATCTTGACCAGGTCTTCCCTGTTCATTACAGCTCCTGTAGGATTACTCGGGTAACCCATTATGATGTACTTCGTCTTGTCGGTTATCTTCTCTTCCAGTTCCTCAGGCTGAAGCTTGAAATCGTTTTCAGGCTTCGTCTCACAGACTACCGGAATACCGTGCGCGAACCTTACCGTCGCTTTATATGCTACAAAGCAGGGCTCAACTACTATAACTTCGTCTCCGGGATTTATGAGAGCTCTGGCTACAAGATCAAGGCCCTCACTTCCGCCTACCGTAATAAGTACTTCACCGTTAGGAGAATACTTCACCTTGTAGCGGTTCTCGATATAATCGCAGATGGCCTTTCTCGATTCGATATATCCCGCATTAGGAGAATAATGCGTAAATCCGTCGATAAGTGAATTGATGCCCGCTTCCCTTATTGACCAGGGTGTAACGAAGTCAGGTTCACCGATAGAAAGAGAGATTACTTCCCCTTTCATTTCATTTGCAAGATCAAAGAACCTTCTTATAGCTGAAGGCGGTACTGTCTTGACCACATCGGATATTTTGTCTGAATAGTCCATAATCTTTCCTTCTTATTAAAGGATAACAGTCTGTCTGTTATCTTTTTCTGTCTTCTCTGATACGATACCGTCGATCTTATACTTCTTGAGGATAAAGTGGGATTTGGTGGAGAGAACTCCCTCGAGCGGTGCCACCTTCTCGGATACGAAGCTAGCAACTTCACGGAGATTATCATCTTCATAGATGAGCATAAGATCATAATCACCTGATACGAGGTAACAGGAAGCGACCTTATCATATTTACAAAGGAGATTGGCTATATGATCATAGCCCTTGTTTCTCATAGGTGAGAGCTTAACCTCGATCATGGCGATAACGGACTCTTTTTCCGTCTTTTCCCAATTGATCTGAGTCGTATATCCTAATATGATACCTTCTTTGTTAAGAGCCGAAAGCTCATTATTAACTTCTTCTTCCGTAGAACCGAGCATAACTGCGATCTCCTTGGGATCGAGCTTTGCGTTGTTCTTTATGAGCTTGAGCAATTCCATTCTGTTGATCATAATGATAATCTCCTTGTCTATAAAAATTCACCCCGACAAGATCTTCATCTTTGAAGATATGAGCGGGGTGAACAGTTATCTAATTATGTCAGATACGAGCTACGCCGCTCTTACGTGCTGCTTCTGCAACCGCTGCGGCTACTGCCTTACCTACACGCGGATCAAATGCATCCGGGAGGATATACTCAGGATTGAGTTCAGAATCAGATACGATGCCTGCGATAGCATTTGCAGCAGCGATCTTCATCTCATCATTGATATCGGAAGCTCTTACATCCAAAGCACCACGGAAGATGCCAGGGAAAGCAAGAACGTTGTTTACCTGGTTAGGGAAATCGGAGCGGCCTGTAGCCATGACAGCAACGCCTGCCTTCTTAGCCTCATCAGGGAGGATCTCAGGAACAGGGTTTGCACATGCGAATACAACAGGATCTTTTGCCATCGTAGCAACCATCTCGGATGTAAGAACGCCCGGAGCGGAAACACCGATAAATACATCAGCACCTACGATAACGTCAGCAAGGGAACCTGCCTTCTTCTCAGGGTTTGTGATCTTTGCCATTTCTTCCTTAGCAGGGTTAAGTCCGTCTCTGCCGTCATAGATAGCGCCCTTACGGTCGCAGAGGATAACATTCTTAAGACCTCTGGAGATAAGGAGCTTAGTGATAGCTGTAGCAGCAGCGCCTGCACCGTTAACTACAACGTGGATATCTTCCATCTTCTTTCCAACGATCTTAAGAGCGTTAGTAAGACCTGCAAGTGTGATAACTGCAGTACCGTGCTGGTCATCGTGGAAGATCGGGATGTCACATCTCTCCTTGAGCTTCTTCTCGATCTCAAAACATCTCGGAGCAGAGATATCCTCGAGGTTTACACCGCCGAAGGAACCAGCGAGAAGAGCAACTGTATCAACGATCGTATCAACATCCTTGGAACGGATACAAAGAGGGAAAGCATCAACGTCACCAAAAGCCTTAAAGAGTGCACACTTACCTTCCATAACAGGCATACCTGCCTCAGGTCCGATATCACCCAGACCAAGAACAGCAGTACCGTCTGTGACAACAGCAACAAGATTATGTCTTCTTGTATACTTATATGAAAGATCAACATCCTTGGAGATCTCGAGGCAAGGCTCGGCAACACCAGGTGTATATGCTATGGAAAGCTCTTCCTTTGTACCGACAGGTGCTCTGGCGATAACTTCGATCTTACCCTTCCATTCGGTATGCTTCTTGATAGCTTCTTGTTTAACGTCCATGATTATTCCTCCATATCATTACGGAAATGTATAAAACTCTTAAGATTTAAGTAGCCTAAATAATAATAAATTATATAGTCGAAAAACACAACAAAAGAAAAGCACAAAATAGTTGCTTCAAATGGGCTCTTATTTGTGACTATTATTTCTTCCCGAAAACATAGATCGTTCCGATCATACGTCCGAATACCAGTGCTTTATAGACTTCAAGAGGTGCCCGTAGAGCGGCAACTATCGTCATATAGGCATTTCCCTGCTCCAGGATATCCACTATAAAATCTGCAAAATAGAAGATCATGAACAACAAAATGAAGTTCACAATACATGTGGGAGCATTTTCTCTGACAAACCTGATACCATGCTTAAAAGAACCGCCGAAAGACCTGTCACCCGATATGAAGCAGCATCCGATCATACCCAGAAAAACACATACGACCGCATAAATAATATAAAAAGATCCTGCAACAGAATAAAGGAGAGTATAGATCACTGCCAGGAATAGACATGCAATAAACGTATTCAAACGGGCTTTCTTCTTGTGCTCGGGTGTCCTGTCGGGATGTCTGGAGCTTATGAAGCAATAAGCTGTTATTACAGAGATGACCGCCAGAATGTAACTATAGAACTCCAGGCTCAGAGTATATATAAACGTATTAATGATCACCGAATAGTCTGACTCGGAGATCACCATCTGTTCGCCGCTGACGAGCTTCTCATATATCAACATCGCCTGTGTGAGATCGGAATTACCTATGGGAAAGAGCAAAGCCAGGACCAAAAGACCCGACAAAAGAAGAAACAGGGCACGAACACCCCATTTCCGTTGCGTATCGTCAATATTAAATGCCGAGAAAAATACTTTTATACTCATCTTTTAGATTTTGCACCATAGTAATACAAAAAATCAAGTGATAAATGAGGATTCAGGTATAACGACCGACCCCTGCCCGTTCCCTTAGGCATTTTTACAACAAAGAGCGGCATGGATAATATACATTTTAAGTAAAAAAACAAAAGTTATAATGATTACATGAAATAACGTTATGTTAGAATAAATCATAATCTCAAGAATGAGGCAGGTATTAATATGATCAATTTTCAAGTAAACCCTAATCTCACCTATACTATTCCGCCGGAGAAGCACTCTGAACAGGATATCAGGAACATTCTTGAGCAACATAAGGAGATAAGATTCGTATCACTGGCAGGTATCGACCTCGCAGGAAACGATACTGACGAGAAGATCCCGATATCGGATTTCATCGGAAATATCGAGAACTATCTGAATGGTCACGCAATCGCAACAGACGGATCTTCGGTTGTCCTTCCGGGAATCGCGACACTCAACGACGGCAAGGTCGATCTTACGCCTGACCCTGAAGTAATGTGGTTTGTCGATTATAACTATGAACATATCGATATGGAGACAGGACTTCCTGTAGGAACGCTCCGTATCCCTTCCTTCCTTTATCATAACGGCAAGGCCGTATGTTCAAGGTCTGTACTGAAGAAGAGTGCCACATATTTTGAAGAAAAGCTCATGGAAATGTTCAAAAATGACGTTTCTCTTTGCGAAGAGCACGGATTCGATCACGACGATCTCAAGCAGATCAATATCATCGTAGCAACAGAGCTTGAATTCTGGGTCAATTCCCCTGACGAAACAGTATCTTCACAGCGTCTTTCGATCTCACAAGGTCTTAAGGAGTCATATTGGAAGAGGACCAAGGGTGCCGTAAGAACTGCTCTTGAACAGGTCATCATGCTCCTTGATCTCTACGGTTTTAAGCCTGAGATGGGACATAAAGAAGTAGGCGGCGTTAAGGCAGCCATTACTTCGTCCGGTGACCTTCACGGTATTATGGAACAGCTCGAGGTTGACTGGAAATACTCTGATGCACTTCAGGGTGCGGATTATGAGATCACTGCCCGTATCCTCATAAAGGAGATCTTCCGTATGCACGGTCTTGAGGTAAGCTTTACTGCCAAGCCTCTTCATGGTGTTGCGGGATCCGGTGAGCACACACACGTAAACGCCGTAGCTTATCTTAATGACGGAAAGAAGGTCAATCTTTTCGCCCCGAAGGACTTCGAGAATGAATACCTGAGCCGTATCGGATGGGGTTCTCTTATGGGTATCATGAAGAACTACCAGCTCATCAATCCTTTTGTATCTGCATCCAATGATGCATTCCAGAGACTTAAGCCGGGATTTGAAGCTCCTACGCATGCAGTCGCTTCAATCGGTGTTGACGTAAAGACTCCTTCAAGGAACAGATCAGTTCTCCTGGGTCTCATAAGATCACTCGACAACAAGTATGCCACCAGATTTGAGCTTCGTTCACCGAACCCTCATACGAATACTTATCTTTGTCTTTCCGCTATCTATCAGTGCATGCTCGACGGTATTAACTATGCCATCAGCAAGAATAAGACGATATCTGATCTTGAGGCTGAATTTACGAAGCCTTACGGAGAAGATGCCGAGTATCTCGAGAAGGATAAGCTCTACAGATGCGAAGAAGACATTTTCGATAATATGACGGAAGACGAGAGAGATCATCTCTTCGGTGTACCGCCTGCTACTGTTTATGATTCGCTTAAGGATTTCCTCTCGTTCGATGAAGGTCTCGAGATCCTTTGTGCAGGGGAAGTATTCTCCGATAAGATCCTCTCCTCCTACTCCCATGCAATGCTCGACATGTGGCAGATGGAGCTCGTGGACAGGATCATCCCTTCCAATATCGCGCTTTTACGCAAGATCGTTAAGCTTCATAATGATTCGAGCACATATGATAATGATGCCTGGTCAGATATCGAATCGATCAAGTTTTCGCTCGCCAAGAATACCGACGAACACTTCTGCACTTTTGATTCGATAAAGCTTGCGATCAAGAACAAGAACCTCAAGGATATCTCACGCCTGCAGATCAAGATGAATGCAGCGATCGATGAGATCAGGACTCTTTATAAGGATTACAGCGATAATCAGGTCTGACGGTTCGGAATAATAAATGACTATAAAAGTTGCCTCTTCAAAATGAAGGGGCAACTTTTGTTTTGAACTGATAAAGAGTTTTCTTTATTCCATATAGTGAATATAAGAAGCTCCGTCTATAAGAGAGACCGCCATCT
>JAILNZ010000145.1 GCA_024691135.1 Clostridiales bacterium | reverse complement strand
CGAAAACGTCCTCGGCATTCCCAAGGATACGGTCATATTCGCGATCTTCGGGTACGAAGTCACATATCTTTTCATGATCAAGCTCATCAATTCCATAATACTTATCATTGTGAACTATATCCTTAGCAAGATGTTCATATTCAAAAGACACAAAGAAGGCGCACCTGATGCAGAACAAGACACCTGAACTTCTTGAAAAAGCCCTGAAATTCGGCATTAATCTCGGACTTACGAGGATCAATAGACTTCTCTTCCTTCTCGGAGACCCCCATAAAGACCTTAAAGTCGTCCACGTGGCCGGCACAAACGGCAAGGGTTCCGTCGTTACGGTGCTCTCATCGATCCTCGCTCAGAGCGGGAAGAAGGTCGGCATCTTCACATCGCCTTTTCTCGAGAGATTTACAGAGCGCATAAGGATACTCGACGGCAGGGACGACCTTCTGAAATATGTTGAAGATGACAGCACCGGCGAGATCGACCTCAAGTCCCTCGACCGTTATCTCAAAAAGTGCGAGAAAGCCATCGCCGCGATGGTTGAGGAAGGATACGAGAGCCCGACCGAATTCGAGATAATAACGGCGGTCGCCTTCATGTATTTCCATGACAAGAAAGTCGATATTGCCGTTCTCGAGACGGGACTCGGCGGAAGGCTCGATTCGACGAACGTCATCGAGAAGCCGCTCCTCACCGTGATCACGGCCATCGGCCTCGACCATACCGAAGTCCTCGGAGACACGGTATCAAAGATCGCCCACGAGAAGGCGGGCATATTCAAGCCCGGAGTAAAGGCGGTTGTTTTCGAGCCGAGGAATATGATACTTACCGAGAAACAGCAGGATGAGGTAAGGGAAGCCCTCATCGAGGATGCTGACAAAAACGGCATCGCGGTCATCTTCAGCTCGCCGAAGAACAGGAGGAGCAGATACCTCAAGTCCGGTCCGATGAGATTTACGTGCGACGGCTTTGAAGACGGCATCGAGACGACCCTGCTCGGGCAGCACCAGATCGACAACATAGTCCTCGCAGCAGACTGCGCGAGATGTCTTAAGATCTCCGAAAAGGACATAAGAGAGGGCATAAAACTTTCCAGATGGAAGGGCAGGATCGAATTTCTTAGCACAGACCCTCTGGTGATCCTTGACGGCGGCCATAATCCCCAGGGACAAAAGAGCCTTGCAGGGACACTGACCCGTATCTGCGCGGGCGAACTTAAAAAGACGGGCGTAAGGCTCCTCATAGGCGTAATGGCGGACAAGGACGTCACCGGCATGCTCAGGATACTCGAAAAATCAGGTATAACATTCAGGGAGATATGCTGTACAACCGTCAACAACAAGCGCAGTATGAAAGGCCGCAAACTTTGTAATAGCGTTAAACTTGTGTATAATAATTCAGTTAAAGTCAAAGGCTTCGACGATGCGAACGAAGCGGCGCAATATGCCCTCAAAAGATCCGTTTCCGACGGCATTCCGCTTCTTGTCACAGGCTCGCTCTACCTGGTCGGAGAAGTCAGGGGAAGGCTTAAGGACAAACTTAAGGAGATAAGCTGATGAACGATTACAAAAGACTGGTCTCATCCATATCACCTCTTACCGAGGAAGACCTCATCCTCTTTAAGGTGTCGGCTGACGAGAAGGCCCACATCGTAAAGCAATTTAACCGTTCACTCGTTAACGCCAAAGGCGACGGAACGGATGTTGCCCAGATATTCCTTAAGCCGCTCATCGCAAAATATCCTTCATGGGGCGATACGGCACTCGTATTCGGTCTTTGCCTCGCGAGGGAATATCAGTTCAAGAGAGCCGAAGAGAGCCTCGAGTTCGCGATCAACAACGTCTTAAGTTCAGAGATCAATCTCCAGATAGCGCAGGAAGCTCTGCGCATGGTAAGGGAAGACGCTAAGAACCCGGTCCCTCACGTCAAGAACCCCAACGAGATGCAGGAGAAAGGTTCCATGGTATCCGAGATGGGCGCCGTAGGCGACAGACGCGGAATGCAGGCACCGATCCTCATGAGGGCGTCCAGAAATCCGGGCAAGGCACAGATGGCTTCCGACAAGGAAAGAAGAGACATCATGATGCGTGCAGCTTCGTCCAACGGCGAACTTCCTGATGACGATATCATGGTCGATATCCCGTCAACTCCCCATGACAGGGTCAAGCTGACTATAAGGATCATAGGCATCCTCCTCATCATCGCAGGATTATTCTGTCTCATCTATTTCGTTGCAGTTCCGACCATAAGTAAGATCAGAAGATCTGACGATACAAAGGAAAAACTCGATTACCTGACGCAAAAACTCGGAGAGAAAAAGGACGATCCTGAAGTCAAGGCGATCCTTGATGATTATGTCCAGAGATTCAGTGTCGACATGAACGCAACATCTCCTGAGACAGCCGGTTCTTCCGACACCATTCCGCCGTCATCAGAGACTTCTGCCACGACAGAGACCGTCATTACACAGGCACCTCTTACACCTACATTTGCTGACGATACTTCCGCAGATACGGAAGAGACCGGGGAGACTGGAGAAAACGAAGGCGGAGAAACGCCTGAAGATACCACGGCAGAAGGGTAATAAACTCTTCATGTGAAATTTTCCGGAAGTCTTCATGAATCCTGTCTTCCCTGCTTTTTTCTCTGTATTTTACACCTTTTCGGGAGACAATACCCCGCCCGCTATATGTGCATGTCGAAAGTCAGCCAAGAAACGAATTTATAAACCTCAATAAAACGCATGATATTTTTGTAGAACGAATCCGCACAAAAAATACCATAATTTTGATTGACATTTGCATTGGCGCAAAGTAGATTTAAGGCAGGAGAAGGTTATTTTTTGATAGAAGTATGCGGGGGTCGACTATGGTAAGTAATCGATGGC
>JAILNZ010000121.1 GCA_024691135.1 Clostridiales bacterium | reverse complement strand
CATTTTGGCTCAAATTACTTGTTTATGTTCATTACTCAATGAATTGAACTTGGCTCGTTATTTTCAAGTTTTGCATTCTATTCAATTTTCAAGATCCGTGCCTCCGCCGTGAAGTGTTCTTCTCGCGAAGTGCCTATTAAGGATACCTTACAGGTCAACTTCTGTCAAGCACATTTTTTGATTTATACGAAAGTTTTTTTCTCGCTTTTTTGTGCTTTCCGAAGGCTCGATTATATTAGCACCGTGACATGGGTTTGACAAGGGGTTTTCGGGCAGTTTCTTAACTTTTTTCGGAAGGGGTAAAAAGCACCCTTATGGATATAATGTTTACTACACACGCGCGCATATTTTTTTTCTTTCTGTAAATATGTATTCATTTATAAAAAAACACAAAAACGATTCTTAATTTTACCCTTTTGTTGTCATATTGCCGTTATTTTGAAAGTTACATTGAAACGTCTTTCAAAAGTGTGTAAAATACAGGCAATTTTCCGTTTAATCAGTTTGGAGGTTTATTATGAAATCCGTTAGAGGTTCAAAGGTCGCTATCATAGGCGCCGGACAGGTTGGCGCAACGATAGCTTTCGCACTTGCTTTCCAGCAGCGTTGTTCCGAATTGGTCCTTATCGACGTTAACAAGGACAAGGCTACCGGTGAAGTCCTCGACATCAGCCACGGTCTTCCTTTCCTGGGCCATATGAATATTTACGCAGGTGATTATTCAGATTGTAAGGATTGCGATCTCATCATCATCACGGCAGGTATCCCGAGAAAACCCGGTGAGACCCGTTTGGATCTTGCAAAGAAGAACGTTACGCTCGCACACACGATCACCGATTCCATCATGCAGAATTATACGACAGGTAACATCCTCGTCGTATCCAATCCTTGCGATATCATCACCTACATGATCACAAAGTGGTCCGGTCTTCCTGCTAACCGCGTTATCGGTTCAGGTACTAACCTTGACTCCGCACGTTTCAGACATCTTCTGAGCCAGAAGCTCAACGTTGACGTACGTAACGTACACGGGTATATCCTCGGTGAGCACGGTGAGTCCCAGTTCCCTGTATGGAGCCAGACACATATCGCAGGTATGCAGGTCGATGCTTATGCAAAGAGCCTCGGTATCAGCTTTACCGAAGAAGACAAGGCAGAGATCGCCGAGCTTACAAAGTCTTCCGGTGCACGTATCATCAAGCTCAAGGGTGCTACATATAACGGTATCGCCGTAAGCGTTTCCGCTCTTGCACAGAGCTTCCTTAAGGATGAGCATACGGTACGTCCTGTCTGCTCCCTTTTGACAGGTCAATACGGCATCTCAGGCTGCTCCATGAACGTTCCTACGATCATCGGTGCTGACGGTGTTGAGAAGGTTCTTGAAGTTCCGCTCTATGACAACGAGCTCGCTTCTCTCAAGAAGTCATCCGAGAGCATCCTCGAGGCTATCGAGGGCGTTAAGGATCTCTGATCGCATTAACAGAGCAAACTTAAAGGGTGTCTCAAACTTCGGTTTGGGGCACCCTTTGTTATTAGCTGATTATCCGGACGATCAGTCCTTTATTATCTCTCCCATATAAGGACGTGTCTTGCTCTTCTTTCTCCTTCTCTTTGATCTCTTTCTGCCTATGAGCTTAACGATAAGAGCTATGACAAATATGAGGATCAGGAGGATAAGGACTCCTATTATTATCGATGCGACAACATGCTTCTTGATCCACTTGATCGGACCTTCGAGTTCCTGTTTGAGAGGAGCTTTGACCTCCCCCTTGGACTCGTCGATCTCCACAAGGTCATGACCGTCGGCATCCTTGCCGTCAGGTGAGCCATCATCGTCCCCGTCCGTTGCAGGATCAGGGACCTCTATATCCTCGGCGATATCGCCCGGAAGATATAAAGGATCATACTGGGGCTTCTCGGCCGCAGTTATATTACCCGACTGATAATCTCCGAGAGTTCCCGGAACAACGCTGGTGGGATCGTTATTCCAGCATTCGAAGTTACCGTATGCGGTTATCGATGCGACATATCTCGTCTGATATGAATAATACTCGGTAGGGATGCCGCAGACGGACGTAAAGAGTTCGTGTCCGTTCTCGTTTACCGTATATATGGTCATTCCCGTTCCCGCATTCGACGTCGTTCCCGTCTTGCCTCCGACGACACAGACCGCATGCGTATCCTCGCCTTCCGGTGTCTTTGCAACGAGCCACGGATCTAAGAGGATCTTATTGCTGTTCGTTACGATGGACCAGCCGTCCTCGGTATGAAGGTTCGTCTTCGCAAAGTAATGCGTCGGTGTGTGTATAAGCTTACAAAAATCAGGATTCTCGGCTGCTGCCGCCATGATCTTCGTGAGATCCGAAGCTGTCGTATAGTGATCGTCGTCATGAAGTCCGTGAGCATTTACAAAATGCGTATTGGTGCATCCGAGTTTCGCGGCGCGGTAGTTCATAAGAGCTGCAAATGCGCTGAGCTTATAGGATGTGAGGATGTCTTCGGAAGACATTCCGAAATAGTCCTCAAAATACTTCGCGTTAATGCCGTCAGGACCTGCCGTGAGGCTGTCTGAAGGATAGTTCTTGAGAAGAGCCTCTATTACTCCTTCTGCAAGGACATTTGCCGCGTCGTTACCCGACGGGAGCATGAGTCCGTACAAAAGCTCGGATACCGTTGTCGTCTCGCCAACGAAAAGACCCATGACGGTGGAGTCATAAGAGATATTATCTATGGCATTCTGAGATACCGTAAGGGTCGCTGATGTATCGAGATAATCAAGCGCAAGCTGACATGTCATGAGCTTTGTCATGGATGCGGGATAGATGATCTTGTCGGGATCCTTGCTGAAGATTATCTCGCCTGCCGTCTTGTCATATACGCAGTATGTCTCGGCCTTGACCTCTTCCAGTGAAGGAAGTTCGATCTCGGGCTGATCGATATCCGCGCGCACCAGACACATAAACGACATGCACGTCATGACCGTGAACGTGGCCGCAAGTATTGCGGATATTGTCTTCTTGATCTTAAAAGTCATCATCTGTTTCCTTCCGGACAATTATTCTTCCTGCGGCTTATCCGCTTCAGATCCCGAAATAAGTTCGGCATCAGTATTCTCTTCATCCGTAACGACGCCTGCTTCTTCACTCTCAAGATCCGGTTCCTCGTGATCGGCTATCGCAAAATCGACGATCTCCGCTTCCTTGGCCCTCATCAGACGTACGCCTGTCGTTGCTCTCGAGAGAGTAGGTATCTCTGTCGTTGCAACACGGATTATGACACCCTGGTTGGTAATGATGAGGAGATCCTTATCATCGTCGACGAGAGTACATCCGACGAGCACGCCGGTCTTCTCGGAAACCCTGTATGTGATAAGACCCTTACCGCCTCTGGTCTGTGTCCTGTACTCGTCTATGCGGCTCCTCTTTCCCATACCCTTCTTGGAGATAACGAGTAGCTCGCCGTTCTCCGTAACAGGTACCATTCCTACGACTTCATCATCAGATGAGAGAGTTATACCCTTAACACCCGTTGAGTTACGTCCCATGGATCTTACGTTGTCGGCGTTGAACCTGATCGCCTTACCCTGCTTCGTAACAAGGATGACCTCCTGGTTCTGCCTGGTAACGTCTACTTCGATAACGGCATCGCCCTCACGTACGTTGACTGCGATTAGACCGTTCCTGTTGATATTCGAATATGCATTGAGAGCCGTCTTCTTGACGACACCGTTCCTCGTTGCGATCGTAAGATAAAGATCATCCTGATCAAAATCCCTCAGAGGGATTATGTTCCTGATCTTCTCACCATCCTGAAGCTTCAGGAGATTAACGATAGCAGTTCCCCTCGCGCTCCTCGAAGACGTCTCAGGGATCTGGTAACCCTTGATCTTAAAGACTCTTCCGGTGTTCGTGAAGCACAGGAGGAAGTGGTGTGTCGTCGTTGTGATGATCTTCTCGACATAGTCCTCTTCCCTGGTGCTCTGACCGCTTATTCCACGGCCGCCCCTGTGCTGGCTCTTATATGTATCAACGAGCTGACGCTTGATATAACCGAAGTTCGTGAGAGTAACAACGATATTCTCTTCCTGGATCAAAGACTCGTCGTCGATCTCTTCGAAAGCGCCGTAAACGATCTCGGTAAGACGGGGAGTAGCATACTTTCTCTTGATCTCGAGGATCTCTTCCTTGATCGTGTCGTGGAGGACATCGATATTCTCGAGTATCTCATGGAAGTGGGCGATCTGAGCGATGAGGTCCCGGATCTCCTGATTGAGCTTATCTCTCTCGAGACCTGTCAGACGGCCGAGTCTCATATCAACGATATGCTGAGCCTGCTTGTCGGAGAATCCGAATCTCTCACACATCGTTTCCTTTGCCTCAGGCTCGGTTCTCGATGATCTGATTATGTTGATGATCTCGTCGATATGGTCCATGGCCATGAGGAGACCTTCGTCGATATGCTTCTTTGCCTCAGCCTTCTCGAGATCGAAGATGACTCTCTTCGTAACGACGGATTCCTGGTGCGATACATAATGCTTCAGAGCATCCACGAGCGTAAACGTGCGCGGCTCGAGCTTGCCGTTAGGATCGGGTACGAGCGCGAGCATGTTGGCGCAGCATGCGTCCTGCAATGCACAGTTCTTGTAGAGCTGGTTCAGAACTACTTCAGCATTGGCATCCTTCTTGAGCTCGACAACGATACGTACTCTCTCTTTACGGTCGGATTCGTCGCGGAGACCGGATATACCTTCGACCTTCTTCTCCTTGACGAGATCTGCGATCCTCTCAACGAGACGGGCCTTGTTGACTGCATAAGGAAGGTCGTGGAATACGATCCTCTGCCTTCCGCCCGGCATGTCTTCGATATCGGAATGAGCTCTTACGACGATACGTCCCCTGCCGTTCCTGTATGTGTCCCTGATACCCATGGAACCGAGGATCATGCCGCCTGTCGGGAAGTCCGGTCCCTTGATGACAGTCATGAGCTCATCGCATGTGACATCCGGATTATCGAGCATCATTACGACGCCGTCTATAACCTCGCCTAAGTTGTGCGGAGGGATGTTTGTTGCCATACCTACGGCGATACCGACGGAACCGTTGACGAGAAGGTTCGGGAAACGTGAAGGGAGCGCTACAGGCTCCATCTCGCTCTCGTCGAAGTTGGGGCGGAAATCCACCGTATTCTTCTCGATGTCTCTCATCATCTCGAGAGCGATCTTCTCAAGACGGGACTCGGTATATCGGTAAGCAGCCGGCGGGTCTCCGTCGATGGAACCGAAGTTTCCGTGACCGTCAACGAGAGGATGTCTGAGCGAGAAATCCTGCGCAAGTCTGACGAGCGCGTCATAAACGGATGCGTCGCCGTGCGGGTGGAAGTGACCCAAAACGTTACCTACTGTCGTCGCGCACTTCTTGTACGGCTTATCAGGCATGATCTTGTCCGTATACATGGAATAAAGGATCCTTCTGTGCACGGGCTTAAGACCGTCTCTTATGTCAGGAAGAGCTCTGTCGGAGATTACCGACATGGCGTAGTCAATGAAGGACTGCTTCATCTCACGCTCGAGATCAACCGGTATTATCGTATTCTGTTCTGATTTAAAGACTTCGTCTATTTCATTTTCCTGCTTCATCCTTTCTGCCTTGGATGAAGCTCTGTTTATATCGGCCATATGTATCCTCCGATCAGATTGTTCATACCGAAATATTATACCATTAAAATTGCTCGTGCGCGCGTATGAATCTTATTATTATTATAAAATACTGTAAATTTATCCTTTTCGAAAAATATAAGATATTGTGGTATGCTTGAAACGAAACCCCGTTCAAATTCGTCTGAATGATGAGGACTTATGGAACATAAAGATGATTTGTTTATTATGCCTGATGTTGAGGAGCTCGTCAGATTGTATGCTGATGACGTTCTTCGGGTATGTAATTTCTACTTGGGTAAGAGATGTCAGGCAGAGGACGCATTTCAGGATGTGTTCATAAGGGTTATGAACAAGAAAGACTCATTTGCGGGCAATTGCCCCGTGAAGTACTGGCTCCTTACGATAGCCAAGAATATCTGTAAGGATTACCTCAAGTCTTCATGGGCGACCAGAGTCGGAAGCTACGAGCAGGCGAACGAAGATACCGGTGAATCGGCAGAAAGTTCGTCACCCGGAGTATTCTATGACAGTCAACCCGCAGACGGCCGCGTTCAGGAGGACGAATACTTCGACTCTCTGGACCCTGAAGGCGAGCTTTGGGACGCCATACAGGATCTGCCCGGTCCTGCCAAGGAAGTGATAATGCTCCGTTATTACTATGATCTCGATAACGAAGCGATCGCCAAGTACCTTGGGATAACGGAAAGCACCGTGAGGAGCAGACTGTTCAGGGCGAGAAAGAAGCTCAGTAAATTTGACGAGGGGGACAAGACATGAAACAGTATGATGATTTCGACAAGAAGCTCGAAGCCGTGATGAAGAAGAATCTCGGCTCCGTTCATGCTTCCCGGGATCTGATCAATAAGACTCTCCTTAAGGTCAGCGAAGAGAAACAGAAGCAGGAAGAAAAGCCGAAGAAAAAGCCGTTTATAATCCCGATACCGTTGATATCGGGCATAGCAGCCGTGCTCATCGCACTTCTCGGTCTGTCCGCTCTCTTCTTCGGACTCAGGGGAAAACAGACCGATCAGATAATCAAGACCGACACGGCATCCCTTATCAAGGATGTTCCGAAGGGAGAACCGACAAAAAACGAGATCGAAGAATCCGCTGATGTTGCTTCCGAGAGTGAAGAGAAGGTTGAAAGCTACAGCGTCAAGGCAGGCGGTACAGACGGAGCCGGCGGACAGCTCTCTGTGGATGCGGTAAACATAAACTGTTACACCGGAAGCGGTACTTCGGCAGGTCAGGTATATGAAGATAACCTTAAGCAGTATATGCACTCTTCAGTAGATTACGGCGTATATGATTATATGTCGGCATCTACTCCGTTCGACAGTCTCAATAACTACTATTTCTCTGTCGAGAGTAAGGTTTGGGACAGCGAAGGATTGCCTGACATCATGGACGATGCCAAGAACCCTGACGCCCAGAAGAAGAGGACGATCTGATAATATTCTTCAACTTTACTTAATGGGATCTTTTGAAGGCTTCCCCGCTTGCCTCGGATAAGAAAGAGGCGTCGGGCGAAGCTTTCTTATTACCACGACTGCACGGTCCATATCCGTTCCCGGAAGGACGAACTTATCTACTTTCTCGACAGATCCGCCGAGTTTTGCTATCGCGTTCTTCGATTCTTCAATCTCTTCGTCTATATGGCCTTTCATGGCGAGGAAGATGCCTCCCGTCTTAACAAAAGGCAGACAATACTCGCAAAGGACAGGAAGCGCTGCAACGGCTCTTGCGGTCGCTATATCGTATCTTTCCCTGTGAGCCTTGGAGTGACCCGCGTCTTCAGCACGCGAATGAATGGTCCTTGTATCGTTAAGACCTATGGTCTTTATTACCTCATCCAGAAAACCTATCCTTTTTTGAAGCGAATCAAGAAGCGTCAGCTTAAGGTCGCTCATCTGGACCTTGACGGGGATACCGGGAAAACCCGCTCCCGTTCCGACGTCGATGATCGTAAGTTCCTTTTTCCCTTTCTTCTCCTGTTCCTTTTCGATAAAGGGAACAAGTGTCAGCGAATCTATGAAGTGCCTCATGGCGATGCCGTTATCGTCCGTGATGTTGGTCAGGTTCATGACTTCGTTCCATTTTCTTAGAAGCTTCGCATATTCCTTGAACGCCCATACGGATTCGGCCGACAGCGGCACGCATATCTCGGGGGCGGCTTTTTCCATTACAGGAGTTATGCCGTCCTCATCAGTTCCTCCGATAACGGTCTTTTTCGGAAGTTCGGCCTTGAGCTTTGCAAGATCCGACTTTTTGATGCGGATGTCTTTTGACGGATGTATCTTCTTATCTTCTGTCATGTCTCTGATCCTTCTTTTGGTCTTCTTTTACGGTATGCTTCAAGATATACGAGCAGAACCGCTATGTCGGCAGGAGATACGCCTGATATCCTCGAGGCGCGTCCGACGTTCTCGGGCCTTATCCTGTCGAGTTTCTGCCTTGCCTCGAGCCGGAGGCCCGATATGGCCCCGTAATCGATATCGGAAGGCAGCTCCTTGTTCTCGAGTTCCTTGAACTTTTCTATCTTTTCCTTTTCGAGCTTAAGGTATCCTTCGTATTTGAGGTCGGTCTCCACGGCAAATATCACGTCTCTTCCGAGAGGTCTTCTGTCCTTATCCACCGGCTCCAGCATATCATATGTGATCTTCGGCCTCTTAAGAAGTTCCGCGAGCGATATCCCTGATACGGGACAGACGGAGCCTATGCTCTCGAGGATCTTTTTAAGTTCCTCCGAAGGCGAGATATATGTCTTTCTGAGCCTTTCAGTCTCTTCCTCTATGTCTTTCATCTTGGACATAAACTTCTCATATCTCTCTTCGGAGATGAGCCCGGTCTTATATCCTGTCGGAGTAAGTCTCTGATCGGCGTTGTCCTGCCTCAGGAAGAGCCTGTATTCCGCTCTCGACGTCATCATCCTGTAAGGCTCGTTCGTTCCCTTTGTCACGAGGTCGTCTATGAGGACTCCGATGTAGCCCCGGGATCTGTCGATCACTACGGGTTCTTTACCGAGGACCTTCATGGCGGCGTTGATGCCTGCGATGATCCCCTGGGCCGCTGCTTCCTCATATCCCGACGAGCCGTTTATCTGGCCTGCCGTGAAAAGTCCCGTGACCGTCTTCGACTCCAATGTCGCTTTAAGTGACAGCGGATCGACAAGATCATATTCGATGGCATACGCATTGCGCTGTATTACCGCCTCTGAAAGCCCGGGAAGCGATCTGACCATCTTTTCCTGTACTTCTTCGGGAAGACTCGTGGAAAAGCCCTGAAGGTACATCTCGTTCGTATTAAGGCCCATCGGCTCCACGAATATCTGATGACGCGACTTGTCCTTGAACCTCATGAACTTATCTTCAATGGAAGGGCAGTATCTCGGACCTACGCCCTCGATCACGCCGCTGTACAGAGGCGACCTGTGCATGTTTTCGGAGATGACGGTTCTCGTCTCGTCGGTAGTCCATACTGACCAGCACGGCACTTGCTCGGAAGGAACTGTATATCCGTTCATCTCGTTTTCGAAAGAGAAAGGAGGAATATCTGTCTCGCCGTCCTGCCTTTGCATCTTCGAAAAGTCCACGCTCTTTTTATTCACTCTTACAGGCGTTCCCGTCTTGAACCTTAGCATGGGGATGCCGAGTTCCTTAAGGCTTGCAGATAATCCCACGGATCTCGGAAGACCGTCCGGGCCGCTCTCGTTTATGACTTCGCCCAGGAAAGTCTTTGCCTCCATATAGGTTCCGGAGCAGATGACGCACGCTTTGCAAAGATAGATCGCGCCCGTCGAAGACATGACTCCTGTAACTTCCTTGTCCCCCTTAGTCAGGAGCGACGTGATATGAGCCTGCTTTATCGTAAGGTTATCGGTATTCTCGAGATAATGCTTCATCGTCACGGAATACATGCTCCTGTCCATCTGCGCTCTTGGCGAATGAACGGCAGGTCCTTTTGACGAATTGAGCATCCTTGTCTGGATCGCGCACTTGTCTGCGATCTTTCCCATTATGCCTCCGAGGGCATCGACCTCACGGACGAGCTGCCCCTTGGAAGTCCCGCCTATACTCGGGTTACACGGAAGATTCGCGAGGGAATCGAGCTGAAGGGTAAAAAGTATCGTATCAAGACCCAGTCTTGCACATGCATGTGCAGCCTCGCAGCCCGCATGACCCGCGCCGACCACGGCGACATCATAAGTTCCCGCTATATAAGTATTCTCTTTTTTGAGTGCATCTTCAGGCGTAAACATAAAGCTCTTACTTTCCTATACAAAATCTTGAAAAGATATTATCGACCAGTTCGGAAGACACGCTCTTGCCCGTGATCTCCCCGGTCTTGTCGAGCGCGAGCCTCAAGACGGAAGAAGCCGCGTCGAGTCCCATATCGTTTTCGATCGCATCGATTCCCATATCAAGATACCCGACCGACTCCTCTATAAGGAGTGCGTGACGTTTGTTTATCAGTATGGTCTCGGAAGAAGCAGTCCCGCCGAGATTCTCGTAACGGTCGGTGATAAAGTTCTTCAGTTCCTCAAGGTATATCCTGTCAACGGACGATACGCTTATAAAGCTCTCGATTCCCATGGCACGGCATTCGCTCATGATCTTCTCAGAAGAGGAATTCGTCCCCAGGTCACTTTTCGAAAAGACAACTGCCATAGATCCTTTATCGACTCCGCCTGCGATAAGATCTCTTATCTGTCCGGTCATCTCGTCAGACGGCATGTCGGGTGCTGCCAGATACAATACCAGGTCACTTTCAAAAGACGCCTCTCTTGCCCTCTCGACACCCATTGCCTCGATCCTGTCATCCGTCTCTCTTATTCCCGCCGTATCGATGAGCGTTACCGGGATCCCGTTAACGTTGACTTCGACTTCGAGCGTATCCCTCGTGGTTCCCGCGACCTCGGTCACGATCGCTCTGTCATAACCCGTCAGGCTGTTAAGAAGGGAACTCTTTCCGCTGTTCGGAAGTCCGCACAGTGCGACCTTCATCCTCTCGGACAATACCTTCCCCTTCTTGTATGAATCACGCAGAGAGATAAAAGTTTCCCTTACCTTCGTTATGATATCAAGGACTTCTCTTGTGTTTTCCGGAGTATCGTCATGCTCCGGGAATTCGACCATCATCTCGATCTTCGAGAGTGCTTCATAGAGCTTGTCTTCCGCTTCATTAAGTTCTCTCTTCAGTGCTCCCCCGAGCTGTGTGTTACTAGCGCGGAGAGCCCTTTCAGAATCGGATGCTATGACGTTCATTACGGCTTCAGCTTCCGTCAGGTCCAGTTTGCCGTTAAGAAATGCCGTCTTCGTGAACTCGCCCGGGAGCGCCGCCCTCGCACCGTTTTCGGTAAGGATACGGATCAGTTCCTGCTTTACGGCAACTCCGCCGTGACAGGATATCTCCACCATATCGTCTCCGGTATATGAATGCGGCGCACGGAAAACCGTTATTACGCAGTCGTCCACGGTATTCCCCGTCTCAGGATCGAAGGCCCTCGCAAGAGCCGCGGTATATCCTTCCATCGAAGATATGTCCTTCACGTCTCCCGCTGCCCTTAATATCCTGAAGACCTTGCCTGCCACCTCGAACGAACCTTTTCCGGACATGCGGATAACTGCTATCCCCGATACACCGCCGGGAGTAGAGCATGCGCAAAATGGTCTGTTTTCGGATGCAGGCATCTTAAATTCCAACTTTCTTCAAATATGACTGAATCGAGCTTAAGTTGTACTTAAGTCTCGATTCCTGATAGTCTGTTAAATTACTCTTTTACTGCTGCCATTACTTGGTGGAAGTAACGATGATCCTTCTGTTCGGCTCTTCGCCTTCACTGTGTGTATCAACACCGTTTACTGACTGGAGATGGGAATGAACGAGTCTTCTCTCTGAAGGATTCATAGGTTCCATGACAACCTTTCTTCCCGTCTTCTTTACCTTATAGGCAGCTTTGTTCGCGAGGTTGATCAGGACCTGCTCCCTGTGCTTTCTGTATCCGCCTACGTCAAGGTGTACTCTTACTCTCTCTTCGCTGTGCTTGTTGGCGATAAGAGTTGTCATATAAGTGATGGCCTCGAGCGTCTCGCCGTGACGTCCGATAGCGGAACCGCAATCGTTGCCCGATACCGAGATATAGATCGTGTCGTCTTCCCTGTATGAATCCATGTTTCCGTGGATACCGATACCGGAAAGGACCTCAGCTACAAAACGTACTGCGGCATCTTCTGCCTCACTTACTGCATCACCTTCAAAGTTCTCGTCATCACCGTAGTAAACAACTTCCTCATCTTCAGGATCCTTGTCTTCCTCATTTACATCGGCAGTAACCTTGACTTCGGCTTCCTTATTTCCGATGCCGAGGAATCCGCCCTTTGATTCGGACAATACTTCGATCTTTGCATTCTCCTCGGATACTCCGAGTTCTTCCAAAGCGGCTGCGATAGCTTCTTCAACTGTCTTACCTGTCTTAGTGATAGATTTTTCCATATATTTTCTGGCCTCCGTGCCTTAAAGTTCGATCTAACCGAAGATTACTTCTTGTTCTTGTAGTTGTTGTTCTTCTTATCGTTCTTCTTGTTGTTCTTCTTTTCGCCGTTCTTATTTGCGCCCGACTTGTTGCTCCTTAAGAAAGCTTCCTTCTGTGCATCGAGTTCCTTCTTCTTGAGAGCATAAGGCTTGGTGAAGAGATAATAAACGATAACCTGGGTAATGATGCTCATGATACCGCCGACGATCCAGTAAAGACCCATAGCAGCCGGCATCGTAAAGGATGTAACGATCATGAGAAGAGGCATCATAATAGCCATCATCTTGGTCATCATCTCGGACTGGTCCGTAGGAGCCTGACCTGCCATGGCTGCATTCTTCTTTGCTCTCTTCTTCTGCTCTTTCTTTTCCTTGTAATCAGGATTGAGTACGTTCGTGAGCTGCATCGAGATGATGCTCGTAACCGTAACGAGGATAGGGATCAGGAGCAAAGGAAGATATCTCTTCGGATCAGCCATGATCCTTGTCGGAAGCCATTGAGGCGTATCAGTAAGATCAAATCCGAGGAAGTGAAGGTCGAGGACCTGGCTGGTCTTAATAAAGCCGCCGTCAACTGCCGTCTTCAATACGTCGGAATTCTCGTTCAGTATCCTGATGAGGGGAACGTTGTCTGTCGAGATACGGTCAAGGACCTTCTCGGAAAGCGCACCCTTGTTAAATGCAATGGTACCGATCCTCTCGATGTTCTCTTCGGAAACACCGCAGATATAGTGCAGAGGACCGCTTACGATACGGAAGATAGGCCAGATGAAGAAGAGTTGGAGGATGGAAAGAAGGCACCCCGAAAAACCGGATGCTCCGTTCTCCTGCATGAGCTTCGTCTGTTCTTCCTGCTGTTTCTGTTTGTCGTTCGGGTATTTCCTCTTGATCTCGTCCATCTTGGAAGACATCGTCTTACTCTTGATCATGGATCTCTGGCTCGAGATATTAAGAGGGATCATACATACACGGATGAGTATGGTAAGCGCAATGATCGCAAGACCGTAGTTTCCGAAGTAGTTATAGAATATCTTGGTGATCCAGCCGAAAAGGCCGTTGAGTGCGTTAAGCGGATTGCTTAACAGAAATACCGATAAAAATCCCATTTTGTTCTCCTAATCACTTAACAGGATCATAGCCGCCTTTACAAAAAGGATTACAGCGAAGAATCCTCCAGGCTCCCATAAGACCGCCCTTCAAAGGTCCGTATTTTTCAATTGCCTCGATCGTATACTGCGAACATGTCGGCGTAAACCTACAGCAAGGCATCCTGTTCGGTGATATGTACTTCTGGTACCACCTGATCATCTTTATCATCGCTCGAGCTATCATGTGCGCCCTCCGATTCCATCAAATGAAGCCTCTTTAACAGCTTACGCATATCCTTAAGGATATCATTGTATCCGGGCAGCTCCTCACAGGTCTTAAGGGTAAAAACAATATCGTTTCCTAACGGTATATCGGAAGCGACCTGGTAATAAGCTTCTCTCATCAATCTCTTGGCCTTGTTCCTTCTGACTGCGCCCAGTTGTTTTTTGTTTGCGCAAAACCCTATACGGTTTATATCTGAAGGAACGGCGGAAGTATTATGCTTAAGTCCGCCGGGTCTTTTAAAGCTATGTACTGTAATATATTTTCCGATAGCGAAGTGACCTCTCTTATAAACTCGTGAAAATTCATAATTGAATCTTAATGTGATAACCTTCAAGGCACTCACCTCAACTTCGCATTAAAAAGAAAGGACCACTGGGTGATCCTTATGCAGCAAGAGTCTTTCTTCCCTTTAATCTTCTTCTCTTAATGATGTCACGTCCGCTGCTTGTAGACATTCTTGCACGGAAGCCGTGAACCTTTGATCTCTGCCTCTTCTTAGGCTGAAATGTCATCTTCATATTGTCATACCTCCATAGGTTTTATATTCTAACTTGACTCGCACAAAAAAGCGCATAGTAAGCCTTATACGATAATTAGCCTGTAGATTATATTCTAATCTTCCCGAAAAGTCAACAGCCAAAGAGCTCTTACTCTTCTACTGTCATGCTCTCGATAACCTGTGGAGCAAGGGGCCTGTCGTAATAATCAGTTCTCTGATCAGCAATACCGTCAACGACATCCATACCTTCGATGATCTTTCCAAATGCGGCATAAGCCCCGTCGAGGTGAGGAGCATCCTCATGCATGATGAAGAACTGGCTTCCTGCCGAATCCGGATCGTTTGCGCGGGCCATGGAAAGTACTCCTCTGGTATGCTTAAGGTCATTCTTTATACCGTTAGCAGAAAACTCTCCCTTGATGCAGTATCCCGGACCTCCCATTCCGGTTCCGTCCGGACATCCGCCCTGGATCATGAAACCCTTTATGACGCGGTGGAAGATAAGTCCGTCATAAAAGCCCTGCTTTACGAGCTTAACGAAGTTTTCGGAAGAGATGGGAGCGATATCAGGGAAGAGTTCCGCCTTCATCACTCCGCCGTCCTTCATCTTTATCGTTACGATAGGATTTGCCATTTTATCATGCCTCCTTACTTGTGTTTTCTGTATGAATGGAGGATATCGTTCTTGATGTCCCAGAGCTTTTTCGAGAGGTCGACATAGTATCTGTGAGGATTCTCGAATCTCTTTACGCTGTCCCAGAGCGTATCGAGTTCCTTGGTGCAGTTGGCACGCAGCTCCGTCATCGAAGGGCACTTGTAAACGAGTTCTCCCTTGTTGAAGATACGGACGAGGAGCTTTCTTGCAGTATAATTCTCGAGCGTCTTCGTCTTCCATGTATCAACAGGATCGAAGATCTCGTACGGCTCGCCGTTAGGAACTTCCTCGCCTGCGACCATGATAAGGTCTGCCATTGCCTTGCCTGTTGCATTGTCGTAGAAACGGACGATCTCTTTGCTGCACGGATTCGTTACCTTGCCGATGTTCTCGGAGATCTTCATCTTAGGGATGATGTTTCCTTCCTTGTCCTCAATAGCGGAGATCTTATAGACACCTCCGAAAACAGGCTCGGCCTTGGATGTGATGAGACGCTCGCCGACACCGAAGGAATCGATGCATGCACCCTGGCTTATGAGGTCTCTTATGAGGTACTCGTCAAGAGCATTGGAAACGGTGATCTTACAGTCGGTAAGCCCTTCTTCGTCGAGCATCTTTCTTGCCTGCTGTGTCATATACGTAAGGTCGCCGCTGTCGATACGGATACCGAGAAGTCTCTGGTCCATCGGCTCAAGGACTTCCTTGGCACATCTGATCGCATTCGGGATGCCGCTCTTCAATACGTCGTATGTATCAACGAGGAGAAGTGTCTTTGTCGGATATGAGAGTGCATAAGCCTTGAATGCCTCGAACTCATTATCGAAAAGCATAACCCAGCTGTGAGCCATTGTTCCCGAGAGAGGAATATCGAAGTGCTGTCCGCAGATCGTACAGGATGTTCCCGCTACGCCCGCGATATAGGAAGCACGTGCGCCTAAAACAGAAGCGTCGTAACCCTGAGCTCGTCTTGCACCGAATTCCATGACAGGACGGCCTTCTGCTGCTCTTACGATACGAGCCGTCTTTGTTGCGATAAGGCTCTGGTGGTTGATGGTACAAAGAAGAGCCGTCTCCAGGATCTGTGCCTGCATGATAGGACCTCTTACCTTAACGAGAGGCTCGCCCGGGAATATGACCGTTCCTTCAGGGATCGCCCAGACGTCACAGGTGAACTTGAAGTTACGGAGGTAATCGATGAACCTGTCATCGAACTTGTACTGATCTTTGAGGAAAGCGAGATCCTCTTCCGCGAATGTAAGATTCTGAAGATAATCTATTACCTGCTCGAGACCTGCCATTACGGCATATCCGCCGCCTTCCGGAACATTTCTGAAAAATGCGTCAAAGTAAACGATCTGATCTTCAAATCCGCCGTCCAGGTAACCCTTGGCCATCGTAAGCTCATAAAAGTCAGTGAGCATACTCATATTCGTGCGGTCATTCCATGTTAAATTGCTCATAAAAAAATACCCCTTTCAGGAATATAAAAATCTCCGACTGATGGTAAACACAAGTATACCATTCAGCACGGAGATTTTCCATTTTATATCAGTTGTTTATTGCTTCGGAGCTGCATTGTCAGATCCTGCGATCTCTTTAAGAGATGTTGCAAGTCCCGCAAGACCCTGGATCTCCGAAGGAATGATGATCTTTGTAGCCTTGCCGTCAGCTGCCTTTGCAAATGCCTCGAGGCTCTTGATCTTGATGAGGCCCTCGTCGGCTCCTACATCCTTGATCATCTGAAGACCTCTTGCGGTTGCTTCCTGAACCTTGAGGATAGCCTGTGCCTGACCGTCAGCCTCTCTGATCGCTGCTTCCTTCTTAGCTTCGGCACGAAGGATAGCTGCCTCCTTCTCACCTTCTGCCTCACGGATAGCGGATTCCTTCTTTCCTTCTGCAACGAGGATCGCTTCTCTCTTCTCACGCTCTGCCTTCATCTGCTTCTCCATCGCATTCTGGATCTCGCGAGGCGGCATGATGTTCTTAAGCTCTACTCTGTTGACCTTGATGCCCCAAGGATCCGTAGCCTCATCGAGGATCGCTCTCATCTTTGTGTTGATGATGTCACGGCTCGTGAGTGTCTGGTCGAGTTCCAGGTCACCGATGATGTTACGAAGTGTCGTTGCCGAGAGGTTCTCGATAGCGAGGATCGGACGCTCGATACCGTATGTATAGAGCTTAGGATCGACGATCTGATAGAAGACTACCGTATCGATCTGCATCGTAACGTTATCCTTTGTGATAACTGCCTGAGGAGCAAAGTCCGCTACCTTCTCTTTGAGGGATATCGTCTTGGCTACTCTGTCGATGAACGGGACCTTGATGTGGATGCCCGTATCCCATGTCTTGTGATATGCACCGAATCTCTCGATGATCTTTGTTGTAGCCTGAGGTACAACCTTAACGTTCGTGATGATCACGAGAAAGATAATCGCAAGGATTATTCCTAATGTTACTACTACTTCAACTGGCATTTTTTTGTCCTCCTTAGATCTTTTCTACTACTAACTTAACGCCTTTGATCTCTTTGACGATCACCTTGCTGTCTTCGGGGATCTCCTTATCGGAAACTGCACTCCAGACCTGACCCATGATCTTGATCTGTCCTTTGCACAAGATAGGATCGATGGCCTCTGTCACGATACCTTCCTGCCCTATGAGACGGTCCGCGTTGGATGGCTCTTTATCGACCTTTTTTATATCCTTCATGTTTGGTTTTATCCATACGATGAAGAGAATAAAAAGAGCTACAGATACCAGCACCATCGCGACGATCTGGATCCAGATGTCAACACCGCATGCCGCAAGGATAGCCGCTACGAGGCAGCCCGCTGCACACCAGATAGTCGACAGGCCCATGGTTGCGGCTTCGATTATGAGGAAAGCAACCATCAGGATGACCCAAAACAACCACATTGGAAATGTGCCCATATCATTACTCCTTTCTTTAAATATAGCCGAACCTGTCATGCGACCGGTCCGACCTATCTGATCCCTTGTTTGTGCTTGTGAAATGATTATATATTAGCCGTTTTCGGCTTTCAATATTTCCCGATAAATCTTAAATAAGTCTTTAACTTTCCTTATACTTTTCCCAGTCGTAGTACACTTCCTCGAGCTTTAATCCTCTTGCAGGAAGCGTCCTTCCCGCGCTCTTCCTGTCGCAGGATTCTATGATGGAAGGGATGTCTTCGGGCTCTATCTTTCCGCACCCGACATCGAGCAGGGTCCCTGCGATTATCCTCACCATGTTATAGAGGAAAGCCTCTCCCTGGACCACGATCTCTATATCCTCATCCTTCTCGAAAACATCCACGGAGAACAGGCGTCTTACGGTAGTCTTCTGGCTCGATCCCGAGGCACAGAATGAGGCGAAGTCATGTTCTCCCGAAAAAAAGACTGCCGCCTTTTTCATTTTCGATAAGGAGAGCTTGTATGTGGTGTGATAGGAATACCTGTCCTTCAGAGGACTCCTTACAGGAGAAGAGTAGATGCTGTATGAATATCTCTTTCCGAGAGTGCTGAACCTGGCCGAGAAATCATCCTTGACATAGACCGCTTTTTTGACTGACAGGTCATCTGGCAAAAGGGCGTTTACGGCCATCGGAAGTTTTTCTTCGGGAATATAAAAAGGGACGTTCAGAGAACTGACGTGCCCCCCGGCGTGAACGCCCGAATCAGTCCTTGAACATCCCTCGATCTTTATGTCTGTCTTATATAGTTCGCAAAGAGCTTTTGTCAGAACGTCATGTACGGCGCGGCCGTTGTTCTGACTCTGGAAACCGACAAAATCCGTTCCGTCATATTCCGTGATCAATGCGACCTTCATATCTTATCCCTGCATATTGTCATCGCTGCAGGACTTGGCCATCATGGCTGCTCCCACGATGCCCGCATCGTTGCCCATCTGGGCAAGCGCGATCCTTGTCTTTCTTACGCCCGGTCCGAAGTAAGGACGGGACATCGTCTTCTCCTGCAAAGGAATAAGGAGAGGATCTCCTTCATTACATACTCCGCCTCCGACGACGAGAACCTCAGGCATGAACGTGTTTATCGCATTTGCAAGACCGTCGGCGAGATAATCCGTATATGTGTCAACGACCTTTGCAGCTGTCTCATCGCCTTCCCTCATTGCGATAAAAGCAACCTTGGCATTTACCTTGCCGAGCTCTTCGATAACGTCGTTGAGCTTGGATGAAGGATCCGCTTCCGCAGCTTCCTTTGTCATCCTGATAAGAGCGCTTGCAGAACCGTACTGCTCAAAGCAGCCCTTACGTCCGCAAGAGCACTGTACTCCGCCCGATACCAGAACATGGTGACCGAACTCGGAACCTGCCTGGTTAAATCCGGAATAGATCCTGCCGTTTATGATGACACCTGCGCCTACGCCCGTACCGAGAGTGATCGTTACCGAATTCTTCGTTCCCTTGGCGGCGCCTGCAACTGCCTCGGCCATGCCTGCGCAGTTCGCGTCATTATCGATAAATACCGGAAGATCCACTACGCTCCTTATTATCTTTCTCATCGGAGCCATGTTGAACGGAAGATTGTTCGAATAAACGAGGACTCCCGCTTCGTTGTCCGGAGTTCCAGGAGAACCGATTCCTATGGAGTCTATCTGATCCGTCGTAAGTCCCGCGTCCGAGATCACCTTGAGAGCCAGATTGCCCATATCGGTGATGATCTCTTCCATCGGTCTTTCGGCCTGTGTCTTGATGCTGTCCTTATTGAGCAGCGTACCGTTTCCGTCTACGATCCCGGCTTTGATATTCGTTCCGCCGAGGTCAATACCCACATAATAAGTCATGATGTTTTGCCCGCTTTCATGATAATAATCTGCCCGCTGCGCCTCACCGCAGCACCATTGATTTTATCACAGCGGGGCATAAAAGGCTATTATGCCGGATGCCGTTTTACGGAAGATCCCGTCACGCCTGTTCTTTACTGTATTCGATAAGAAGTCCGGTGAACGAATCTGCCTTTGTAAGAAGATATTTCTCAAAGCAATTTTGATCGGTGCACTCTATCGTATCAGGATCTAAGACCACCAGATCATAGAGCATGCTATAACCGTCTTCACAGGAAATAAAATTGTCGAACATGGAAAATATATCATTTACACCGTTCAGTTCTCCGTCAGGCAGATAAAAAGCAACCGTATTTCCTTTATAGGTCATGTAATCGCCTTTCTTATCCAACCATACACCTTTACTTATGATCTTGATACTGTCAGTACTGGCAAGTCCGTAAAAACATTCCGTATCTCCAAGCTTTACAAACCACACTGTCCTGTCACCTGAGTACCGGAAATAACCCAGGATCTCTCCTTCATGGATCAGCATGCAATCCCTGATCTCCACTCCGCTCTTCTCTTCTGTGTAGTTACCGAGAGGTCCTTCCTTATATTCTCCGCCTTTTATCGTGACAGCAGAACCCATCGGATCCGAAGAACGGTATGTCGATCCGTCTGCTTCCTTTAAGACTCTTCCGCATACTATCTCCCCGTCTTTGCTGTCAGGTCTGAAGATCCTGTGTCCCATGATATCAACGGAACCGTCTTCGCACAGTTTGAACGGGAAAGTGATATGCCCGTCCTGATCAGAGAGGACCTCTGCTGTCATGTCGTTCTCATAAGCACTGTAGACTTTCTTTACGGTTATAAGACCGGAATCGATACTTACTATCTCATATTCGGATCTGTCAGAGGTATAGAACATGTTGTTTTCGATATCGAACCGGGCAAAGAATCCGAACTTGTCAAGCCAGACCCCGTCGATATCTTCCGGCTGATAAGATACATAGACCGTATCCGCGGAAAAATCGCTTTCAGGCTTCTGCAGAGGCATCTCTTCCGTGGTGATGAGAACGTTCTCATTCAGATACGTTCCGTCCGAAGTCATAGGATAATAGTTCGTCAGTATCGACGAAAAAGCCGCCTCGTCGACATATAATCCCATCTGTTTCAGGTCGTTTATTATAAGAAGGAATGTATCCCTCGTCTGAGAATTGCCGATGTTTATATTGATCGACACGACACAATCATCGGATCTGAATTTTGCTATATATCGCTTGGGGAAGTCCAACATCAGTACCGAGACCATCTCTCCGGAAGTCAGGGATCCGGTCGCGCAGTATAGTTCATAGTCCTCGGGATATTTTATCACTTCCATGGCATCCGTCACGTCTCTGTATTTGTCTATCCTGAGATAATCATAGAGCAGGAACGTGCTGACGATATATTCATTATCGGACAGACCTTCGGGATATAAAACGGCACAATGATCCGATACGTCTTCGTCCTCTGATGAGGCCGTATAGACTTCTTCGCAGTTATATTCCAGACAGATCCTCATAAGCCTGTCAAATTCTTCTTCATCTGGATCGCGATCAGGTTCGTCCCCTGATTCTGAAGTCTCCTCCGGTACGCTTTCCGAAGATGTCTCTTCTTTGGTCACCGAAGACTCCGGTGAATCGGATGATGTTTTTTTACACGAACAACAAAGTCCTGCTGTAAACAATATCACGAGCAGGACAGAAGTAATACGCATAATAACACTGTTACATTTCATAAAGCTTTCTCTATCACGACCAGTGCAACCGCGCAAAGAGACAGAATGATAAAGACTATTATGTCCCTTAGGGTTATGTGAAGCGGGTGCAGCTTGGTTCTCCCTTCTCCGCCATTATAGCATCTCGCGTCCATCGCTGTCGACAATTCGTCTGCCCGCCTGAAGCTCGATACAAAGAGAGGAACCAGCACCGTTACATATCCCTTGAGCCTCTTCAGGACCGTTCCGGTATCATAATCGGCACCCCTCGAGACCTGTGCCTTCATTATCTTGTCGGTCTCGTCGATAAGGGTCGGGATGAACCTCAGGGCAATAGACATCATCATTGCCATCTCATGAACCGGGAACTTTATAAGCTTAAGAGGACCAAAGAGCTTTTCAAGCGCCTCCGACAGTTTAAGCGGTGTAGTCGTCAAAGTAAGTATGATGCTTGTTATGAATATCATCATGAGAAGTCTCAAGCTCATTAATGTTGCGGACTTAAGCCCTGTATCCGTTATAAGGATCCTTCGCCATGAGAAGATCTCTTTTCCGTCACGTATCGTTAATGCATTGAGAACAAAGATCAGTATGACGATCGGAAGGATCGGTTTGACAGTGTTCCACATGACCTTCGGAGGTATCTTTGCCATGATCTGTAAGACAATAGAAAAGACTATAAGACATCCGATCGCATACGGGTTTTCGAGCATGAAGACAGCGACCATGAAGAGAACGAACAGGATGGTCTTAAATCTGGGGTCGAGCTTGTGGATCACCGAGTCCCCTCTGTAGAAACGTCCGATACTGATATCCTTAAGCATCGGCGCCACCTATCATCAGAGCTGCCTGTCTGACGCTCTGTGCCTTCAGCAGATTTTTCCTTGAGACCGGATCTAATCCGAGCCTTATGGAGAGGATCTCGAGAAATCTTCTAAGGTACGGGGACCTGATCTCCATACGCCTTAACTCCTCTTTGTCCTCAAACATCCTGCAGGGCTCGGATACTTCCATGATCATGCCGTCCTTCATCGTGCAGATGCGGTCGGCATGTTCGTATGCCTCGTCCATATAGTGGGTGACGAGAACGATCGTCGTTCCCGATTCCTTAAGATCGTTTATCGTCTTAAACATCTCTCTTCTTCCCTTCGGATCGAGACCTGCGGCAGGCTCGTCAAGAACGAGCACTTCGGGCTTCATGGCTATTACGCCTGCCATCGCGACACGCCTTTGCTGTCCTCCCGAAAGCTCGAACGGACTTTGTTCGAGAACACTCTCGTCAAGCCCTACTATCTTCACGGCTTCCCTTACAGCCTTGTCGAGCTCGTCACCCTTTAATCCCATCTTCTTCGGGCCATAGGCCACATCCTTATATACCGTATCCTCGAAAAGCTGATATTCCGGATACTGGAAGACCAGACCGACTTTTTGCCTGATCTTTTTTATGTCCCGTTTTGAGGAAGTCGTATATGTTTCATTTCCGAATCTGTATTCTATCTTCCCTTTACCTTCAGATCTTATTATTCCGTTAAGGTGCGTTATGAGCGTCGTCTTTCCGCAGCCGCTCCTTCCGACCAGCGCAAGGAGCTCGCCTTTTTTAATATCAAGGTTGATGTCTTTTATCGCATAAGGACCTTTATCCTCATAGCGGTAGCTCAGATCCCTTATGCTGATCAACGTCTCCTTTTGGGGATGCTTTTCCTTAGGCATATTTATCCTGACCCCGGTAAATCTTGTCGACAGATATCTGAGGGATGATGTTATCGATCTTGCGCTGTCGACAGGATAATCTACGCCCGTCACGTTCTTAAGTTCCCACAGGAGCTTTGAATAGATCGGTGAATCAAGACCCGCCTCGAGCATCTTCGGGACATCGTTCAGGATCTCTCTCGGATCTCCTTCCATCGTTATCTTTCCCTTATCCATGATAAGGACCTTGTCCGTCCTGGAAGCTTCCGTCATGTCATGGGTAATGGTAAGTATGCTGATCTTCTTTTCCCTTACGAGCCTCTCTGCCAGGGACAGGAATTCGTCGCGGCTTACGGGATCCAACATCGCTGTCGCTTCGTCAAGGATCAGGAGCTTCGGCTTCATCGCGAGGACCCCCGCGATCGCGAGCTTCTGCTTCTGTCCGCCGGAAAGATATGCCGTCTGGCTCTCTTTCCTGTCATATAATCCCACATACCTCAAAGCCTTATAGACACGCTCGGCAAGTTCCGGATTCTTAACCCCGATATTCTCCGGTCCGAAAGCGACATCCTCCTCGACCGTTGTTCCGACTATCTGGTTATCCGGATTTTGAAAGACGCATCCCACATTGCATCTTATGTCCCAGAACCTCGCGTCATCCTTCGTGTCGATGCCGAAGACCTTTATCTCGCCTTCATCCTGCACCTCGATAACGTCAAGGAGCTTCGCCATCGTGGATTTCCCCGATCCGTTCGCGCCGAGGAGCGCGACATATGAGCCCTCCTCAATAAAAAGAGAAGCGCCGTCAACCGCATATCTGTCGCTGTCGGAATAGGAAAACCGAACGTCCCTGGCTGATGCAATGAAATCCATCTTTGATCCTTTTCGAAAAAAAGAAAGGGCCGCCTCATCTGATCGAGACAGCCCTGTACTTCTGATATTAAGACAACCCCGGATTATACGAACTCGAGAATTGCCATTTCAGAACCGTCACCTCTTCTGGCACCTGTTCTGATGATCCTTGTGTATCCGCCTGTTCTTCCCTCATACTTGGGAGCAAGCTCGTCGAAAACCTTATTAACAGGGTTAATAACTTTTCCTTCAGAATCGTGACTCTTCATGAGCCAGTACATGATCTCCTTGCGTGCTGCAAGTCTGGAAGGGCTATCTACCTGAACGGTCTTCTTCTTTACTTCACGGTCAACAACTTCGTACTTGTTGCCGGCCTTGGAAGTCTTTGTTGTAAGAACCTTCTTGCCCTTACCGTCGAGCTTAGCTGCAGATACGGTGATCTCTTTTGTTGTATAGTTGTCTTTTTCCTTGATAGCCATGGAGATGAGCTTCTCTGTGATTGCAGATATCTCCTTGGCACGGGCAACAGTCGTCTCGACCTTGCCGTTAATAACAAATGCCGTTGTCATGTTACGAAGGATAGCCTTACGCTGATCCGCAGCACGACCAAGTTTTCTGTTAGGCATCTTGGGTGTCCTCCTAATTAATCTTCAGAATCTGCGAGAGACAATTCCATCTCCGCGAGTTTTGCAATAACTTCGTCAAGTGATTTCTTACCGAGGTTTCTGACCTTCATCATGTCATCCTCGGAACGTGTTACGAGATCGCCGATCGTATTGATAGCAGCCCTCTTAAGGCAGTTATATGTACGAACGGAGAAATCAAGATCCTCGATAACGATGTTGAGCTTGCTGTTCTTCTCGCTCTTGTCATCGATCGTTGTGAAGCTCAGGCCGCTGTCTGTCTCAGTGAGAGACGTGAAGAGGCTCAGGTGCTCAACGAGGATGGAAGCTGCGGAAGAGAGAGCTTCGTCAACTTTGATCGTACCGTCTGTCCATACCTCGATCGCAAGGCTGTCATAGTCTGTACGCTCGCCGACACGTGTATTCTCGATCTTGTAGTTAGCCTTCTTTACCGGAGTAAAGATTGAGTCAATGGCGATAACGCCGATCGTCTGGCCGTCTACCTTGTTCTGCTCTGCCGTGTTATATCCGCGTCCGGTGCTGATCGTAAGCTCCATATAGACCTTGGAAGATCCGTTAAGAGTTGCGATCACGTGATTCGGATTCATGATCTCTACTTCGTCATCGTGTACGATGTCGCCGGCCGTGATCTTTCCGGTCTTTCCTTCAGCGATGCTGATGCAGACCGTCTTAGGAGAATCTGTGTGAAGTCTCGCACGGATACCCTTGATATTAAGGATGATCTCTGTCATGTCCTCGATGAGGCCCGGAACAGTAGAAAACTCATGATAAACATTGTCGATACGGATAGCCGTAACAGCTGCACCCGTAAGGGAAGAAAGAAGTACTCTACGAAGCGAGTTGCCAAGTGTCGTACCATAGCCACGCTCGAGCGGAGCTACAACATATTTGCCGTAGGAACCATCATTGCTGATTTCAGCACACTCAACTGTT